>CAJOLD010000042.1 GCA_905235435.1 uncultured Lachnospiraceae bacterium | reverse complement strand
TGCGGAAGATGGGACTTGAACCCACACGACTGCATTAGTCACTAGATCCTTAGTCTAGCTCGTCTGCCAATTCCGACACTTCCGCGAACATTTGAGATTATAGCGCATCATGCCCCGGAAGTCAACACCTATTATTCTTTCTTTTTGTGGTTCCTTTGGGGGAATGCCACGAAGCGGTCCAGGGCCGCGAGCACGCCCGGCAGTACGAAGATGACCAGCAGCGCGGCACAGCAGGTGCCGATGGAGATGGTCAGGCAGATCTGCGTGATCGTCGGGTCGGCCGGCGAGACGCCGATCGCCCCTGTCGCGAAGATCATAAACAGGGAGGAGGTCAGGATGGTATGCATGGAGCCGTCATAGGCTTCGACCAGGGTCTCGCGGACGTCTTGATCCGTCCTCTTCTCTCTGTAATAGTTGGTGAACAGGATCCCGTAGTCCACGGTCGCCCCCATCAGGATGCACTGCACGATGACCAGCGCGAGGTAGTACATGCTGTAGCCCATCAGCCAGGTGGTGGATACGGTGAGGAATACGCCGCACTGCACGAGGAGCACGAGGACCGCCGGGATGATAAGGTTCCGGAAGGTCACGAGCACGACCAGGAAGATGGAGACCGCCGTGAGCAGGGTGATGGTCAGCACCTCGCGTCCGAAGCCCTCTTCCATCTCGCGGTTCATGGGCGAGTTCCCGATGAGGTAGACCTCCCCGCCGCAGGCGGCGAGCTTTTCATCGAGCGCAGAGAGGAATTCCATCGTCTCCTCCCCCTCGACGGGAAGCGTCAGGTTGACATCCAGGAGCGAATGCTCCGGTCCGACCAGCTGGCTCTTCGCAAAGTCGACCAGTTCGGATGCGCTGCCGAGCATCTCCGCGCCCTCTTCTCCGATGGCCGCGCGCATGAGCGGGTTTTCGGCCTGCCCGCCGAGAAATTCTAGCAGATCGGCAATCGAGAGTTCTTCCGCTCCGCCCTTGTCATCTGAGCCCTTGTCGTCAGAGACCTTTTCATCCGAGGCCCTGTCATCTGAGACCTTGTCGTCCGAGTCCCTGTCGCCTGAGACCATGTCGTCCGAGACCTTTTCCTCATCGCCCTTGTCATCTGAGAACAGGGCGTACATCTCATACAGGGCGGCCATATTCTGCGGAGTGATCATGTCCGCAAAATCTCCGAAGCCGTCAAGATCGATCTCTTCGTCCATTCCGCCCAGCATCTGCGCGTACGCGCCGGCGCCGCCCTCCGTCATGCCCTGCAGATACTCCGTCATCTCATCGGCGGTCAGTTTTCTGCCGAGCGTCGTGCTCCACGCGTATACGGAGCTGACCCCGTCTGTGCCCTCGATCTCTTCCGCGATGGATGCGATCTTCTCCTCGTCTCCGTTCTCATACAGGACGACGACCGGGTTCTCCTTCGGGAAAAGATCCGCGATGGGATCCTCCGCGGTCAGGGAATAGGAGATCTCGCACTGCGAATCCATATACCAGGCCGCGAAAAAGAGAACGATAAAGCCGACCGCAAGCACATAGCGGGACCGGAAGCTGAAATGTGCCAGCGCGCGCGTAGGCACCCTAAGCGACGGCTTTGCCGTCTTCTCGATCAGTCTGTCAAAAAGAAGGATGAGCGCGGGCAGCAGCGTCAGACAGCAGACCATGCTGAGGAACACGCCCTTTGCGAGCACCAGGCCGATATCCCTGCCGATCCTAAAGCGCATGAACACGAGCATCAAAAGGCCGACGACCGTCGTAAAGCCGCTCCCGGCGATCGATGAAAAAGCGCTTTTCAGGGCACGTCCCATCGCCATCTCCCTGTCGCTCTCTTTCGCCTTCTCCTGGCGGTAGCGGTTCATGAGGATGACCGAATAGTCCATGGAGAGGGCAAGCTGAAGGATGGCGCTGATCGAATAGGTCGTCACCGAAACGGATCCGAGAATCAGGTTCGTCCCCATATTCAGGACGATCGCGGCGCCGATCGCGATCAAAAATACGATGGGCTCCATAAAGGAATTGCACATCACAAAGAGGACCGCCAGGAGGATGAGCACCGCCACGACATAGATATACAGCGGGATCTCCATCCCGTTCGCGTCATCATTGCGCACAGTGACGGTATATTCCGGGAACAGGCCCGGCACCCCGTGCTCAATGGCCAGCTCTTCACCGGAGCGGTAATCATATTCCGTGCTCAGCGTAAACAGCGTATACCGCTTTCCCGCCTCTTCCTTTTTCCCTGTCACCACAGCGGAAGAAACATTCTCCATCCCCTGCAGGCTCTCAAGGACTGCCTCCTCCTCTTCTTCCGGAAGGTCCTCGAACATCACGCGGATCGTCGTGGAATAGCCCATCCCGGGAAACTCCTCCGCCATGATGTCCATGCCCTGTTTCATCCGCGAATCCGGCGGCAGATACGTCGTCATATCAGTGATGATGGGGACCTTCTGCGATAGGAGTCCGCATACCGCGACCAGGATCAGCGCCAGGACAATAATGATCCGGCGCCATTTAACGATCCGATTCGCCATTTTTCCCAAACCGGTCACTCCCTTTTCCGTCACTCCTGCCTGCGGCGCGGGAGCCTTATGCTTTGTTTATGCAAAGATCGGGGCGACGCCCTCAGCAAGCGCGTCCTTTGCAGCCTGCGCCTCGGCAAGATCGCGTCCCTTCGTCGTATAGTAGGCCTTGATCTTCGGCTCCGTGCCGGACGGACGCACGATCACAGAGCTGCCGTCCTCCAGCTTGTAGAGCAGGACATTTGCCTTCGGAAGGCCCGTCTCCTCCGGTTTCGAATAGTCGATGACCGCGGCGACCTTCCTGCCGGCAAGCTCCTTGGGCGGCTCGCTGCGCAGATCCGCCATGATCCCTGCCATCTTATCCATCCCGGAAAGCCCCGGGAACTCAAAGCTGTCCGTCTTGTTAAAGTAGCGGCCGTACTTTGCGTACAGCTCATCCAGATGCTCCTTGATGGAGGATCCGATGCTGCGGTAGTACGCTGCCATCTCGCAGATCAGCATGGAGGCGACGACGGCATCCTTGTCGCGGACATACGGTCCGGCAAGATATCCGTAGCTCTCCTCAAAGCCGAAGATGAAGCGGTCCACTTCCCCTGCCGCTTCAAGCTGCGCGATCTGGTCGCCGATCCACTTGAAGCCCGTGAGCACATGGCGAAGCTCCACGCCGTAATTTTCCGCGACGGCATCCGCCAGCGGCGTGGATACCAGGGACATGACAGCGACGGGATCCTTCGGCATGGTCCCCTTCTGGGTGCGTCCCGCGCAGATGTAATCCAGAAGCAGGACGCCCATCTCGTTGCCGGTCACCAGCTCATAGCTGCCGTCCGGGCATTTCATCGCAATGCCCACGCGGTCCGCGTCGGGATCCGTCGCAAGCATCAGATCCGCGCCGACCTCCTTGGCCAGCTCCAGTCCCTTTTCGAGCGCGGCAAAGATCTCCGGGTTCGGATAGGAACAGGTCGTAAAGTAGCCGTTCGGATACTCCTGCTCCGGAACGATGGTCACGTCCGTGATGCCGATATCGCGCAGGACCCTCGTCACGGGCTCGAGGCCGGTTCCGTTCAGGGGCGAATAGACAAGCTTAAGGCCGGCGGTCTTCGCAAGGCCCGGACGCACCTGTCTGGATTCGATCGCCTCATAGAGCGCCTCCTTGCAGTCGTCGCCGACAAAGCGGATCAGGCCCTTTTCCACGCCCTCCGCGAAGGACATATACTTCGCGCCGGTGAGGACGTCGGTCCTCTGGATCGAATCATAAACGACCGCCGCCGCGTCATCCGTCATCTGGCAGCCGTCCGGCCCGTAGGCCTTGTAGCCGTTATACTGTGCGGGATTGTGGGACGCCGTCACCATAATGCCCGCGTTGCATTTATAATATCTGGTGGCAAAGCTGAGCGCCGGCACAGGCATCAGCGAGTCGTAGATCCTCACGTTGATCCCGTTGGCCGCAAGCACGCCGGCCGCATCCTTCGCGAAGGTCCAGCCCTTCAGCCTGCTGTCATAGCTGATCGCGACCGTCTGTGTGCCGCCCTGCGTCTTTACCCAGTCCGCAACACCCTGCGTCGCCTGTCTGACGACCCAGATATTCATGCGGTTCGTACCCGCGCCGAGCGTACCGCGCAGACCGGCGGTACCAAACTGCAGCGCCACGGCGAACCGCTCCTTGACTGCCTCGTCATCTCCTTCAATATCACGGAGTTCCTTACCGAGATCCGGATCCACCAGATCCGCTTCCAGCCAGCGCTTATACTCTTCCTGATACATACAGCCACCCTTCCCTTTCTCCACTGATGATGTCGTCCGCAGCCGGACGAGGCCCACTCCGGGGACCTGCCCCGAACTGCTGCCATCATTATACCACGGATGACGGCGCTTGTCAGCGCCTGCTATTCTTCTGCGGCCTCCCGCGGCAGATCCACCATGCCTGCTATTCTTCTGCGGCCTCCCGCGGCAGATCCACCACGGTCGCTTCGTGCTTTACCGCCGGCAGGAAGATCTTTATCAGGTCGGAGGTCTTCAGTTTCATGCTCGAGGTGTTTACGCAGGGATGGCAGCCGATCTCGGCGCTCTCATAGATCTCCCTGTCGATCAGCAGGCGCACCCTGCCGTCCTTATCATTCATCAGCCCCATCACGGACACGGCGCCCGGATGGATGTCCAGAAATTCCTCCATATATTCGGCGTCGGCAAAGGAAAGGCGCGCGCACCCCAGCCGGTGCGAGAGCTCCTTCGTCTTAAAGGGCTTGTCGCCCGGCATCAGCAGCAGATAGAAATCCGTCTTCTGCCGGTTGCAGAGAAAGAGATTCTTGCACATCTCCACGCCCAGCGCCTCATCCACGGCCGCGCAGTCCTCCATGGTCATCGCGGCGGGATGGTCTGTCTGAAAGTAGCTGATACCGAGAGAATCAAGCAGGTCATAGGTGCGCAGTTCTCTCTCCTCGCGCCCCGAAGTCTGCGCGGGTCTTCCGCAAATCAGTTCCATTATCTTCACTCCTTCTGTTTCAATTCCCCCTCTTCTGTGATATGATAAATCATATTATGCAGAAAAAGGCAGGCATCCTGCCGTGGAGGGACAACTACATGGACAAATCATACGCTCTCCTGATCGACGCGGATAATGTGTCCGCAAAATATATCAAGCCGATCCTGGACGAACTTTCTAAATACGGCAACGTCACCTACAAGAGGATCTACGGGGACTGGACCAGCAGCCACACCTCAAGCTGGAAGAGTGTCCTCCTTGAGAACTCGATCACGCCCATCCAGCAGTTCAGCTATACCTACGGCAAGAACGCCACGGATTCGGCGATGATCATCGACGCGATGGACATTCTCTATACCAGCGAGCTGGACGGGTTCTGCCTGGTCTCCAGCGACAGCGATTTCACGAAGCTGGCGAGCCGGCTCCGCGAGAGCGGCAAGACGGTCATCGGCATGGGCGAGGAAAAAACGCCCGGCGCTTTCAGAAAAGCGTGCGATATCTTCACCGTCCTTGAGCTCCTCCTCGAGGATAACTCCACGGATGTGACGCCCGCGGCGCAGTCCGGCAAAAAGGGCGGAAGGCACGCTTCCTCGGACGTCTCCAGGAACGCCATCCCGATCGAGGAGATCGAGGAGGCAGTCGTCAAGATCATCACCGAGAACCAGAACAACGACAGGAAGACCGGTCTCGGCGAGGTCGGCAGCCGTCTGGTCAAGATCTACCCGGACTTCGACGTCCGCCGCTACGGATACAGTCTTCTCTCCAAATTCCTCGGCTCCCTCCCCCGCCTCAAGCTCAACCAGGAGGGCGCGCAGATCTTTGTCACGGTCTACGAGGACAAGAGCCGCCAGGACATGGTCGAAGAATTTGTCGAGGAGGTCGTCGCCTCCGCCGGCACCCAGGGCATCCCGCTCGGGAGCCTCGGCAACCGCATCCGCAGCCGTTTCCCGGACTTCAAGGTCAGCGATTACGGCTACTCGCAGTTCAAGAAATACATCCAGAGCTTTCCGGACATTGCCGTCGTCTCCGACGGCGAGCAGAACTGGGCGGTCCACCGCTGACGCTGAATATCGAATATCAAACAGCCCGCTGCAGCACGCAGCGGGCCGTTTATTTATCATCTCTTAAATTCGGTCCTTACTGATTGGCTTTTGCCAGCTCAGCCAGGGTCTTGAAGCCATCCGCGTCATTGACCGCCATATCGGCCAGGACTTTGCGGTTGAGATCTACGCCGGCGGTCTTAAGACCGTACATAAAGCGGCTGTAGGAGATGCCGTTCAGGCGGGCCGCCGCGTTGATACGGGCGATCCAGAGCTGTCTGAACTGACGCTTTTCTTTTCTTCCTGCGTAGGAGCTGGTCAGCGCCCTCATGACGGACTGCTTCGCTACACGATACTGTTTGGATCTTGCGCCTCTGTAGCCCTTCGCGAGCTTCAGAACGCGGTTATGTTTCTTCTTGGCGTTAAGGCCACCTTTAATTCTAGCCATCTCAATAATCCTCCTTTTTCAAATCCACTATTACAGATACGGTAAGATCTTCTTCATGTTAGCTGCATTCGTCGGATCAGCGATGGCAGACTTTCTGAGGTTTCTCTTCCTCTTAGTAGATTTCTTGGTGAGGATATGGCTCTTATAAGCTTTATTTCTTTTAAGCTTGCCGGTACCGGTCTTTGTAAAGCGCTTTGCAGCAGCTCTGCTTGTTTTCATTTTGGGCATGATTCTAATCCTCCTTCTTGTTCTTTGTACCTTCCTTTTTCGCCAGGAACATGGTCAGGCATCTGCCTTCCTGCTTGATCGGCTTTTCGATGACCGCAATATCGGAGATCGCGTCCGCGAACTCCTCAAGGATGTGCCTGCTCTGCTGCATGTGCGCCATCTCCCTGCCGCGGAAACGGAGACTCACCTTGACTCTGTTTCCTTTCTCCAGGAACTTGCGCGCGCTTGCGAGCTTCGTGTTCAGGTCGTTGCTGTCAATGTTCGGAGACATGCGTACTTCTTTGATCTCAACGATCTTCTGTTTCCGTCTTGCCTCTTTTTCCTTTCGGGCCTGTTCATAGCGGTATTTACCATAATCAATGATCTTGCAGACCGGCGGCTTAGCTCCGGGCGCGATCTTTACAAGGTCGAGATCAGCTTCTCTTGCAAGCCTCAGGGCCTCCTGCGATGACATGATCCCAAGCTGTTCGCCATTCTCTCCGATCAGGCGTACTTCCCTGTCCCTGATCTGTTCATTAATCATTAATTCGCTGATTGTCTTACACCTCCAAACCCTCAAACATTGACAATTCAAAAAGAAAAGGCGGATAACAAAGTTATCCACCTTAAAATACCGTACTATACCGCATAAAGCGGCAGCGAACTGTATGAACCGCGGGTCACCTTTGTGCCTGGGTGAGAGTGGATACTCTGCTTTCCTGATATAATACCTTGGCTACTTTATCACAGATTTTCGCCGCTGTCAACAACTTATTCGGCTTCGTCAGCTGCTTCTTCGGCTTCGTCTGCTGCTTCGTCAGCTTCTTCCGCTGCTTCGTCGGCTGCTGCTTCAGCCTCCGCTGCTTCATCGACTTCCGCCCAGTCGTCCCACTCTTCTTCGGGGCCGGGGCCGAATTTTTCATCGAAGCGGGCTGCTGCCTCATCGATCAGGTACCTGGTATAACGGCGCACCAGCGCCGCACCCGCTGCGGCAGCCGTCACGGTCACGCCGAGCACTGCGAGCGCCGCAGTTTTTTCAGCCTTTGTAAGTCTCCGCATAGTACTCCTTTCTTCCGTCACACCTCGCCTTTGAGTGTCTCCACTGCCAGCGCGCAGATCTCTCGCAGGATATAGCGCGGCCTGGTCACCGGATCCGACGGCGCCGCGATCCCCTCGGGATGCGCGTAGCCCATCTTCTTCGCGAGCGCGACGGCTCTGTATATATGAAAATCATTTGACAGGATCCCTGTTCGCGCGCTCCCGCAGCCGGTGAGCGCATCGGAAAACTGAAGGTTCTCCCTCGTGCTGGTGGAGCGGTCCTCCATGATGATCCTTTCGGGGTCCGCGCCGCAGGCAAGGAGACACTCCCGCATGCACGCGGCCTCGGAGATCTCCTCATCGCTGCCCTGTCCGCCGGACAGGATAAACACAGCATCCGGCATCCGGTCCATACACTCCTTCGCGCAGCTGATCCGCAGGGCAAGCGAGCGGGAAGGAACAGTCCCCTTCACACGGGCGCCGAGCACGATCACATAGTCAAGGTCCGTGCTCCCCTTCATGCGCATGCCGCCAAAAACCTTCTGTCCGAAATACCCGGTCACCGCGGCCGCCGCGGCAAGCGCCGCCGCGCCGATGAGATGGATCAGAGAGCGCACCGCTTACGCGTTTCTCCCGCAGCAGAATTTATATTTCTTACCGCTGCCGCAGGGACACGGATCGTTGCGGCCGATCTTTTTACCCTTGACGATGGTGTTCATCTTCTTCGCCTCAAGGTAGAGCGCTTTGCGCGTTTCCTCATCGTAGATCTGCTCCCAGGCGGGAAGTCCGTACAGCCAGTCCGCCTTGGCGTCCACCATGTTCTTGTAGAGCTTCTCCTTATCGAAGCCAAGGCTGACCTCGGTATCCTCGGTCATCTCGTCGATGGGGTTGGGCTCGACCAGGCTGTCGTTGATGCCGTCAAGGAAACCGGTCATGATCTGGATCGAAACGCCATACTTTTCGGCGAGCTCCTTCACCGTGCCCTTTACGACCGTGTCGGGATCCGCCAGGAGCTGCTCATAAATGCCCTTCTCCTGCTGGAAATAGTCATTCCAGAACGCCTGCAGCGTCTTCTGGTCCGCAGTCTGTGAATATGCCGTATCTCTCCAATCCTGTAATAAAGCCATATCTGTAATCCTTCCTTTATGCAAACTGATCTTCCTTCATCGTATTCGGAATCTGTGTAATTATACCGCATTGCGGGCCCCTTTTCAATCTTATAATATTATATCTGTTCGCGGCCGGGAAATTCTGATATGATACGGATATGGCCCTTCCCGGGGCCCATCCCGATATGGAGGTAACTTTTATATGAATGAAAAAATCAGGAGACGCATGGCCCTCGGCGCGGTGATCGTGATCGTCGCCCTCTGGATCCTTACCTTCATCTCCGCCGTGGCCGGCGGGGAGAATGCTTCGGACCGGACCATGATCCTGCTCATCGCGTCCGTCGTGGTTCCCTGTCTCCTCTACGTCTTCCTGCGCATCTCGGCGAGGCTGACCCGCAGAAGAAAGGAGGACGAGGAGCAGTGATGATCGCAGTTGCTTTCCTGTTCCAGGCCTGCACGGTCTTCTCCTTAGGCGCGCTGATCCTTGCCCGCTTCGGCAAAAAGGGCCCTCTTTCCTGGACCCTCGCCGTTCCGATGGGCTACCTCGCGCTGTTTACGGTCTACGAGATTCTCGCTCTTCCGCTCACGCTCCTGCAGGTCCCCCTGCGGGTGCTGACCGTCCTCCTTGCCCTGTGCATGGCGGCGGCCATCGGCTGCGCGCTTTATTTCTGCAGGCCGCAGATCCAGGAGATGAACCGGCGGATCCCGTCGCTTCTTTCAAAGCACGGCATCGTCATGGCAGTGCTTGCCGGCTGCGTCCTTCTGCAGCTCTGGATCGTCCTTGTCTACGTGGACTACAGCGTGGACGCGGGCTACTATATCGCGAAGTCGGCCACCGACGCCTATACGAATACGATCGGGTTCTACAGCCCGACCACCGGCGCCACGCTGCACTACCTGAACGTGCGCTACCTGACCGCGTGCTTCCCCGACTACAACGCCGCGATGGCGCAGCTCTTCGGCATCTCCGCCATCCTGCAGGCAAAAAAGATCGTCCCGCTGATCTCCGTCGTTGTTTCGAACATGATCATCTACCGGACCGGTCTTGCGCTCTTTAAAAGGAACCCGCGGCTGGCCGGATTGTTCACGTTCTTCTGGTCGATCATCCGGTACTGGTCCGGCACGCTCTATACGGACGGGACCTTTTTCTTCACGCGCACCTACGAGGGCAAGGCACTGCTGGCCGGCATCATCATCCCGGCAGCCCTGTACGCGTATCTTGTGCTCTGGCAGGATCCCTCCCGGACCGAGCTGCGCATCATGCTGATCTGCACGTCGATCGCCGGGGTATGCTTCTCCTCGACCTCGCTCATACTCCTTCCCTTCCTCCTCGGAGCGGGAAGCCTCACGCTGTGGCTGCGCAGAAGGAACCGCAGGGAATTTCTCTGGGCGGTGCTCACGCTGCTGCCCGTGGTCCTGGCCCTCGGCCTCTACCTTCTCTTTAAGATGAACATCCTCTCCGCCGCGATCCGGCGGTGACCCATTCAGGAAAGGAGACAAAATGCCCGGTGTATCCAACGAAGCCATGGGGCTTCACTTTATCTTCTGGGTGCTCCGCTACTACTGGAGCGGCATCCTCTATTTCTATTTTTTCCCGGTATGTCTGCTGATCCTCCTGTTCCTGAAAAAGAAGGAGATCTACTTCTACATACCCTTCCTGACCATCCTTACGCTCACGATCTATAATCCGTTCGTGCTCAAGTACGTATGGAGTCACCTCCATCAGGACGAGATCTATTACCGCTTCCTGTGGATACTCCCGGTCGCGGCCCTCATCAGCGCCCTCGCGGTGGAACTGATCCGCCGCCTGCCGCGCAGCTGGATGCGCGGCGTGGCTGCCATCCTCATCGCCGCCCTGCTGATCGAAAGCGGCAGCCCCGTGCTCGGCCTGCCGGAGGCTCTTGCCCTCCCGGAAAACACCGCCGATGTGCCGGACGATCTGATCGCGCTGTGCGACATGATCCACGCGGACGCGGACATCCCGAATCCCAAGGTCATCGTGGACGTGCGGCTGCACTTTCTGGTGCGCCAGTACGACCCGTCCCTGCGCATGGCGATCTGGAGAGATCACTTCCTGTATTACAACGGAAGCCCCGTGACCGACGTGAACCCGGACTCGGTCCGCTACAAGCGGCAGAAGCGCCTGATGGACGCCGCTTTCTACGGCGAAGTCCCGAGCAAAAAGAAGCTTAAAAAGGCAATGCGCGTCCGCAAGGTCCACTACATGGCCGTCCACTCGGACAACCCGGCGCAGGACAAATTCCTGAAGATCGGCTGCACCGAAGTGGGGCGCGTCGGAGACTATGTGCTCTACAGGACCTTCGTGGAGCAGAAGGAATAAAATATTAGGCCCGCCGGGCAGTGCATATTTGGATTATTCCAAGAGTGCACTGCCCGGCTTTGTTTGTCTAGTCCCGCGGCAACCGGCTTCCGGAAGGCATTAAAGCAAGTCGCGACTATTTTTCTGTGACTTGCCGTGGCCACTTCCGCGCCGGGAAGCCAACAAAAACAGGCCCCCGCGTAAGCGGGGGCCTTTCCTTTCCTATCCTATCCTTTACTTCTTCAGCGGCGATTCCCTGTAGATGATATCCTCGCGGCCCGGGCCGTTGGAGATCATTGTGATCGGGTAGCCGATCTGCTGTTCGATGAATTCGATGTACTTCCGGCAGTTCTCCGGCAGGTCTTCGTACTTGCGGATGCCGCGGATGTCGGTCTTCCAGCCGGGAAGGGTTTCGTAGACGGGCTTTGCCTTGCGGAGCTTCGCGGTCACCGGGAAGCGGTCTGTGACCTCCCCGTCGATCTCGTAGCCGGTGCAGACCGGGATCTCGTCCAGATAGCCCAGCACATCCAGCACCGTGAAGGCCACGTCGGTCGCGCCCTGCACGCGGCAGCCGTATTTGGAGGCGACGCAGTCGAACCAGCCCATTCTTCTCGGGCGGCCTGTCGTCGCGCCGTACTCGCCGCCGTCTCCGCCGCGCCGTCTGAGCTCGTCGGCCTCTTCGCCGAAGATCTCGCTGACGAACTCGCCCGCGCCGACCGCGCTGGAGTAAGCCTTGCAGACCGTCACGATCTTTTTGATCTCATAGGGCGGAACGCCGGCGCCGATCGCGCCGAAGCCCGCGAGCGTGGAGGATGATGTGACCATCGGGTAGATGCCGTGGTCCGGATCCTTCATGGAGCCAAGCTGGCCCTCGAGGAGGACTGTCTTTCCCTCATCCAGCGCCTCCTCAAGGAAGGCGGTCGTATCGCAGACATGATCGCCAAGCATCTCCCGGTAGGACCGGAGCGTCTCCATGATCTCGTCCGGATCGAGCGGCGGCTGGTTGTACAGATTCTCCAGGACCACGTTCTTGAGAACGCAGATGCGCTCGACCTTTTCGCGCAGGGGCTCCTCGTCGTAGAGCTCGCTCACCTGGATGCCGATCTTGGCATATTTATCCGAATAGAAGGGGGCGATGCCGGAGCGGGTCGATCCGAAGGACTTGCCCGCAAGCCTTGCCTCTTCACAGCCGTCCAGCAGGATATGGTAGGGCATCACGATCTGCGCCCTGTCGGAGACAAGGAGCTTCGGAGCCGGAACGCCCCTCTCCACGATGCCGTTGTACTCTTCAAAGAGTTTCGGGATGTTCAGCGCCACGCCGGGGCCGATCACACTGACCGTATGCTGATAGAAGACTCCGGAGGGCAGGGTGTGCAGAGCGAACTTGCCGTACTCGTTGACGATCGTATGGCCCGCGTTCGCGCCTCCCTGAAAGCGCACGACAATGTCCGCCTCCTCGGCGAGCATATCCGTGATCTTTCCTTTTCCTTCATCACCCCAGTTTGCGCCAACTACTGCCGTTACCATATATGCATTCCTCCTTTTGGAAAACGTATCAGACAAAGATCTCCGCGCTTATGCCCAGCAGAGCTTTTCTCTCCTCGAGAACGGGAGCGACCTCGTTTTTGATGAAATCCTCCGTCTGCATCGGCGCGCAGCCTGTATAGCGGGACGGCTCGGTCGCCGCCGCAAGCTTCTCCGGCGTCATGCCGAAGGCGGGATCCTCCGCGATCCAGTCAAGCAGCGGATTGTCTCCGCCCTCTTCCTTCACGATCCGCCCGGCCTCCATGGAAAGCTTTCTGATCTTCTCGTGAAGCTCCTGCCGGTCCCCGCCTGCCTTTACGGCGTCCATCATGATGTTCTCGGTCGCCATGAAGGGAAGCTCGGCGCGAAGGTGCTTCTCGATCACCTTCGGATAGACCTTCAGCCCGTCCGTAACGTTCAGGCACAGGTCCAGGATGCCGTCCACCGCGAGGAAAGCCTCCGGGATGGAGAGCCGCTTGTTCGCGGAGTCGTCCAGCGTCCGCTCGAACCACTGCACGGAGGCGGTGATCGCCGGATTGAGCGCGTCCGTCATCACATAGCGGGAAAGGGAGGCGATGCGCTCGCTGCGCATCGGGTTCCTCTTGTAGGCCATGGCCGAAGAACCGATCTGAGTCTTTTCGAACGGCTCCTCCACCTCCTTGAGGTGCTGGAGCAGCCGGATGTCATTCGACATTTTGTGCGCCGTGACGGCAATGCCCGACAGCACGTTCAGCACCCGGGCGTCCACCTTTCTGGAATAGGTCTGGCCGGACACCGGGTAGCAGCCCTCAAAGCCCATCTTCTCCGCGATCAGGGAGTCGAGCCTGCGGACCTTTGCGTAATCCTGGTCGAACAGCTCAAGGAAGCTTGCCTGGGTGCCCGTTGTTCCCTTGGACCCAAGGAGCTTCAGCGTTCCCATGACATACTCCAGATCCTGCAGGTCCATCAAAAGGTCCTGGATCCAGAGCGTCGCCCTCTTCCCGACGGTCGTCGGCTGCGCGGGCTGGAAATGGGTAAAGGCCAGCGTCGGGAGATCCTTGTACTTCTCCGCGAAGCCGGACAGCTGCTTAATAACATTGACGAGCTTGGCGCGGACCAGGCCGAGCGCCTCCCTCATCACGATAATATCCGTATTGTCTCCCACGTAGCAGGACGTGGCGCCCAGATGGATAATGGGCTTTGCCTTGGGGCACTGGAGCCCGAAGGCGTAAACATGGGACATGACGTCGTGGCGCACGACCTTCTCGCGCTCCCTCGCCTCGTCATAGTTGATGTCGTCCCTGTGGGCGCGCATCTCTTCGATCTGCTCATCGGTGATGGAAAGCCCAAGCTCCTGCTCTGCCTCCGCGAGCGCGATCCACAGTCTTCTCCAGGTGCGGAACTTCATGTCCGGCGAGAAGATGTACTGCATTTCCTTACTTGCATACCGCTCTGAGAGCGGGCTCTGATATCTTTCTGTACCCATGGTTCCCTCCTTCCGGCCTGCGGCCCTGCCGCGCGCTGGTCGCGACGTTCCCGATTATACAGTATAACCCGGGCAAACGCAAGCGCCGCCTCATAAACTCAGCACTCTGCGCCCCGGCGCCGCCTCATAAACTCAGCACTTCGCGCCCCGGCGGTACTCCTCCTTCATTTCCTCGAGGATCGCGGAGATATCCTCCGGCGCGGCCTGCCCGCCGAATTTATCGGCGTACTCCTCCGCGAGGCCGGCGTTATACTTCTGGATCCGCAGGATCAGATAGGAATCCGCCCCGAGATCACGGAGCTTATCCATGTACTCCTCCTCGGAGAGGAAAAGCGGAAGGACGCTCACATAGCGCCGCATCGTCTCTTTCGTATGAACCAGCTTCCACGCCTTCAGGAAGCAGTCGGCGGCATCGGAAAACAGGAACATCCGCGCCCGCGCGCAGCCCAGGTTGTTCCACACGCTCGCGTAGAACTGGGCGCCCAGGTTCCCGGGGCCCATCCGGTCGAGGACCTTCTGGTACTCCTGCACGGCGCTGCTGTACATCCCGCATTTGACAAGATAGTCCGCCTTGAGCTTCGCCCTGGTATCCTCGGGCTGGACCTCCAGGCTGCCGAGCTTCTCCTGCATCTGCCGCATCTGCTCCTGGCCAAGCCATCCGACCTCGCGGAAGATCAGCAGGATGAACTGCGTGATCCCGGAGGGCTTGTTCAGCTGCTCATAGAGCTGGCGGTAGAGCCGGCCAAGGCCCAGCTCGTCCCTGATCCAGTCGCAGAGCGCCTCGTTGACGATGGAGCCGTCGATCAGATAGACGTTCTCATACAGATAAAAGCACAGCTCCTCGGCGGAAAAGATATTGGTGCGGATACTCTCGATAAAGTACGGTTTCTCCGCCCGCCTGATCTGGCAAAGATCATAACTCATCAGTACACCTCACATGGATCTCTCTCTTCCACTTCTTCCCGGAAGGCTTGTAAAAACCGCCGAAGCCAAGGTCCTCCACCTCGGTGACGCAGCAGTCGGGGGAGGTAAAGTAGACGGTCAGCCGAAGCCTCGTCGCCCTGTTCGGGCGGTCCGGGAAACCGGTCAGCCGAAGCACGTGCGTCACCTCTAAGCCGCCGGTCATGGGCCTGGTGATCAGGCTGACGCTCCTCTCCCCGTCCGGGATGAACTCACAGGTGTGATGCGCCTCGTACCAGTTGACGCCCGCCGAGACCACGGGATAGTAGGTCTCCTTCCCGCGGATGCGCATCATCATGCCCATGTTTTCGCGGACGATATCCGCGCCGAGGAACAGAAGCCCCGGGAGCGGCAGCGCGCCCGCGCGCTCCATCGCCGCGTAGCAGGCCCCCCTGGTATAGAGGTTGTTTCCCTGGAAGGCGTGCCTGTGAAAGCAGAGGTACTGGAAGGACCGCGGCGCCCAGCTGCGGTCAAAATAGTTCCCCATCAGGTAGCAGGTCGTCACATTGCGGCGGTCGAAGACCTTTTTCAAAAACTCAAAGAACAGCCGGTCTCTCTCACTGTCCCACTCCTGGTCGTTCCTGCTGCCGCGGACGGACCGGTCGAGCTTCTGGTCCTGCTCCTGTGTGACAGTCACCAGGGCCGGGGTCGTCGAACGGTCCACGTGGAGGATGGATCCGACGATCCGATCCTGCGCGTCATCATATTCAAACAGCGCCACGTCGCCGCTCCAGAGCTCGCGCTTCTGGTTCACGGCATAGTAGAAAAAGCTGCTGCGGTAATCCTGTACGTAGATATTCTTTCTCTCGAGGCCCAGCTTTTCCATCGAGCGGGGCAGTCTCTCCCCCGCGAGCGGCGTAAGCTCCCGGACCGTCATCATCACCCTCATCTGTTCGGGCGACTGATAGCCCGGCACGAGCCGCAGGCAGTACCGAAGGAAGCTGACCAGGGGGGCGTCGTCCGCGTCCCTGTCCTCCAGCGCCGCCCAGGCCTCCGGCGGCACCGGGATCTTATCATGTTCATCCCCGTTCTCCGAGGTGACCGTGACCGGCTCCTTCTCCTGCGCCGTGTACCAGGTCAGCTGCGCGCCGCTTTTGCCAAGGTGCAGGCCCGCCATGATCTCTTTCTTTTCCTGAATCATAAGACCTCCAAACGTCACAGGAGCGTGAACAGCTGCTCCGTCACATAGTCAAGCTGCCGGTAATCCTCGATCTGCTGCAGGACCGCCTTCTGATCCCCCTTCTTCTGCGCGCGGATCATCCGGTTGAGGGAAGCGTACCGCCCGTCCTCCGTCTCCTCCGTGCTGCCGCAGAAGACGCGCCTGCGGTCGGAGACCTGCACGACGCGGTCGCCGTCCTTCTCCTCCGCGTAGCACTCCAGCTGGTCGCCGTCAAAGAGGATGAACTCACGGACAAAGATGCCCTCGAAACGGTTCTGCATCACTTCCTCCGTCCAGGCCTCGTCCTCGCCCACAAAACGGTAGTGCAGCACCATGGAATGGGCGGGGTCCGCCGCGTACTCCAGAAACGTCTTGTCCTCCAGCTGGTAGGGAAGACGCAGATCCCTCGGGAATTTGCGGAAGAAGGCAAAGCGCATTCCCCTCCCGCAGTACTCGGAAAGGAGGGCGGCCGTCTTCTGCCTGCGGTCTTCGGAAAGGGTATCCTGTCTGGAATAGTACCGAAGGAGCGCCAGCCTGCAGACGTCCTCCGTATCCCTGCCGAACACATCCGTGCCCTCCAGGCATTCAAAGAGCGCGCCGCTCACCGGCATATCTCTCACAAAATATTCGTAGCACTTCAGGTTCATGTAGGCGGTGCAGAGCTTCGCGCGGCCCATCTTCGACCTGTACGAGAGGAAGATCTGCTCCGTCCCCGCGGACCCGCTGCCCGTAAAGAGGAGCATGGAGAGGATCTTTTCCTCCAGCGCCATCGTATCCAGTTCAAATCTGCGCGCTGTATTCCACAGCCGCTTCATCTCCTCGATCGGCCCGTCGTAATACATCAGCAGGTAGGTGAGGATGTTGTTGTCATATTTGCCGTACCGGTAGCACTGCGCGCAGTAGGTCAGCAGCACCCGGTTCTCCTCGTACTCGAGGGAAAGAACGGCCTGGCTGCAGATGCGCACCAGCGTCATCAGCGGCACATGCTCGCTGCCGTAGGTCTCGACCAGTCCGAAGGCCTCCTCGTACAGCCCCTCCTGGGTGAGCAGAACGAGCAGGGCTTCCTTGTCCGCCTTCACATAGAGCTGATAGTCGATATCCTTCAGATACGGGAAGAGCTCCGGCGAGCCCGGATCCGTCATGAAATAGCCGAGGACGCGGCGGCGGCAGAGTTCCCTGTACTCGTCCGTGAACAGGTCCATCCCGCAGGCGCTCTCAAAGTAGGGCAGCGTCTCCTTCGTCAGCTCCCCTTCGTCCGGCACGGAGCCGCACATATAAATGGCAAGGCCCGGGTGTTCGGGGACCAGCTCCATGCACCAGCGCAGCAGCTGCGGCGTGTCCAGAAGGCGCTCCGCCATATAGAGGTCCGTGGACGCGTACCAGTTGTCATTCTCATCCTTCAGAAGGATGCGCGCGTCCTCCGTGTAGATCTGCACCTGGGCGTGCCCGTCCTTCAGCTCCACGACCTGCTCCCCCTTCGTCATGCGGTGCACGACCGCGATGGAGCGGATGGCCGGGTTCTGGCATGTGACCTCAAAGGTGAACAGGACGCGCACCAGCTTCCCGGCCAGCGCCGGCGTGAGCATCGTCTTCTTCAGGTAGCGCTCGTAGAGAACGGCGAGGTTCTCGTCGATCCGCCCCAGCTCCAGCTGTTCGATGAGGAAGGACTCGATGGCGCCGCGGTAGTTCCGGTAGACCTGGGGGACATACTCCCGGTTGTCCGAGATATCCCTGTAGATCTTCGCCCGCTTTTTCGCGTCGAGCGTCGTGTTGTAGATGAAATACATGCGGATGACCTGCGGCATCCTCTCGATGCCCACGTCCTCCATCGCTTCCATATAGTACTCGTAGAGCCCGGTGATCCGAAGCTCCCGGTTCACAGCCAGGGAGTACCAGGTAAAGTACTCGGGGTCCTTTTTCTCCCCGGCGATCAGCTGCGTGCAGATCGCGGTGAGCACCTGGTCCGTCTGCGTGTCCTTCCAGCAGAGGGTCAGGATGCGGTAGACCTTGGGGCTGAATTTTCTCAGATTAAGAGCGAGGGAACAGATCTGATCCGTCAGCTCCTGCGACAGCAGCGAGTGCCTTGCCGCGCACAGCAGCACCATCTGCTCAAAGTCTCCGAGCCGGTGCAGCAGGTACGGCGCGTCGCGCAGCACAAGGAAAGCCTCCACGTACATGATGGGGCTGGTGCAGCCGCGCGAAGCGGCCGCGGATACCATCTCCAGGCGCGAGACCATGTCGTTCTCCAGCGCCCCGTCGGTCATCAGCAGGATCCACTGCAGCGGCCAGCACTCCGGATTCTGCTCCAGCGTCTGGCGGACCTTCTCCGTCATGCTCCGGGTGTACTCGGGATCATTCTCGGCAAAGGCCGTGAGGAGCAGGTACATCCCGTAGCGTTCCGGCGTATCCAGGCGCTGCGGCTTCTTCTCGATATCCTGCAGCATCCTTCTCCCTGCGATCCGCTTCTCCTCCATGAAGAGCAGGATGGCGAGGAAGATCTCCGCCAGAACGTCGCGGCCCCCCGCGTGCCGGTAGCTCTCGATCAGGGTGCGGGTGCGGTCGATCCAGACCTGCTGCTCCATCTTCCCGAGACGGTAGTCCAGAAAGATCTCGGTCGCCTTGCGGCGGATCATGTTCTGCACGCGGACCGTCTGCGACCGGTCGCCCGCGGCTTTGTGCTCCACGAGCACCTCGATCTCGAACTCCTGGTAGCAGGTCGTGATCAGGATGCGCCCGTAGTTCTTCCCCGCGTGGAGGAAGTTGGTGTCGATGATATAGGTCAGATCGTATTCGCTGCCGACGAACTCGTCGGTGGTGACGATCTTTTTCTCCGGCCGAAGCCAGCGCGTATCCGAGGAAATATCCATCCGAAGGAATCCCCAGTTGTTCTTCAGGATGCGGAACTGCTCGCGCGCGGAGCGGCGCGGGTCTTCAAAGGAGAAGACCGTGACGGGCACCGTCAGAAGGACGGGGTCCTTGAGCCGGCATCCGATCAGGAATTCCTCCAGGCTCTGATAGCTGAAGGAATTGGCCTTCAGCGCGCGGTAAAGCACAGCGGCGTCCGAGCTCCAGGAAGCAGCCGTGCGCTCAAAACGGTCATTGACAAAAAGCGGGTAGGCCGAAAGGAAATCGTCCCTGGTCAGGCGCGCGAACTCCTCCGGCGTCATGAGCGGCTGCGCATCCGGCTCATCGTCCGCCGCCGTGTCCACGATCTGCGCCCGGAACGGAAGCGTGTACTCGCCCACGTCCGTGCAGACCGTCAGGACCGCTTCCATCTCCTCTCCGCCCCGAAGGCCGTTCGTATCGATCTGGTAGCGGATCTCCTGCCCGTTGCTGTTGAATTCGAGCGGATCGAAGGTCAGACGGGGATTCGAAGAGTACAGAAAGCCATGTACCCTGCGGTCATCCTCCCGGGCGATCCGGAAGGTGCCGCGGAGCACTTCTCCGCCTGCGGCAACTCTCTCAATTTTGTCCGGAGTGAAAACGACTCCGGGGGTATTGTACTCAAATACGCCGTTAAGCAGCTGTTCTAACCGTTTCTTCAAAGGTCTCTCCCATGTGATAAAAGAGGCTGCGGAATATCACTTCTGTGCACCCGCAGCCCTCCGCATTACTCCAGTATTTTTTTCAGCTCATCCATGAAGGTGTTGACATCCTTGAACTCGCGGTATACCGATGCGAACCTTACGTAGGCAACGGCATCCAGGTCCTTGAGCCCCTTCATCACGCTCTCGCCGATCTCCTTGCTCTCGATCTCCCGGTCTTCGCGATTGAAGATATCCGACTCGAGAGAGTCCACCAGCTGATTGATCCGCTTGATCGGGACCGGCCTTTTATAGCAGGCGCGCATGATGCCGGCCTCCAGCTTTCTTCTGTCGTAAGTCTCCCTGGTCCTGTCTTTTTTGATCACGATCATGGGAATGCTCTCCACCTTTTCATAGGTGGTAAAACGCTTGCCGCAGTTGTCGCACACGCGTCTCCTGCGGATGGACGCCCCTTCGTCCGAAGGTCTTGAATCGACCACTCTGGTCTCATCCAGACCGCAAAAAGGACACTTCATATTATTACTCCCCCCAGAATAATTTTTTTATCGTTTTGAGTATAGCGAATCCGTTTTCCGCTGTCAATCCAAATCGGGGCCTTCCCCGGGTGCTTCGCGCCCCAGGCGCAGGGCCTGCAGGATGGCGTTCGTCTCCCCGTCCTGCGTATCGAACAGGTAGACCTTCCCACCGGGATTCTTCTTAAGATACTCGCGCCGGATCTCCTCGCAGGTCTCCCGGATCGCGCGCATCAGCTGATCCGCGGAAAGCCTTCTCGCGCCGCTCCCCCAGATGATCATCTGCTCGGCGCGGTCGGAGGTCGCCACGGTCACCCGGTATTTCCGGCCGATCTCGTGGACTGTCTTTTCAATATACTGGTCGGCAGTCTCGGCTTCTTTTGTATAGATGACGTAGATGTTATGGTACTTGCTGACGCTTCCCTTTCCCCCCGCGACGCGGTAGGCGTCGAAAACAAGGATCAGGTGCACGCCGCGGATTCCCTGGTAGTCGCTTAAAATGTCCATCAGCCTCTGCCGCGCTGCGGCAAGGTCGTTTTTCGCAAGCTCTCTCAGCTCGTCCCAGGCGTAGATGATGTTGTAGCCGTCAACGAGGAGATATTCATCCCCCTGGGGGGCCATTTTCCCCTTGTAGGGCTTTTCGGCCTTCACGGCCTTCTTCGGCGCATAGTCCTCGTCGTCCTCGCGGTAGACCTTGATCGGCCCGTAGGTGCGCTCAAATATCTCCTTTAGCTCCTCGTTCTCGGCCTCGTACTCCTCGCGCGTGCGTTCGGGCTCGCGGTAGATCTCCTCGATCGCGGCCTGGGTCTCCTCGAGGGCATTCTCCTTCGTCTCCTCGG
>CAJOLD010000041.1 GCA_905235435.1 uncultured Lachnospiraceae bacterium | reverse complement strand
CTCTATGAGATCGCCGGCCCCGGCTCCGCGCAGGAGATCCCGGAGGTCAGCGGCAGATACAGCGCTCAGGAGGCGGAAACGGAAGCCGGCGAAGAGGGGCCGGGCGCGGATGAATGGCTCGCCGTGAACATCCGGTATAAGGATCCCGGCACCGCGAAGAGCAGGCTCATGGTCCGCCCGGTGACGGACAGCGATGTTTCCGCAGAGATGAGCAGCGACCTCTCCTGGGCGGCGGGCGTCGCGCAGACGGGGATGCTTCTTTCCGAATCGGAATACGCGGGGACCAGCAGCTATGAAAACATCCGGGAGAGACTGGAGGAGATCGACGGCGTCCGGAGCGATCCCTACAGGGAAGAGTTCCTCTACCTGCTGTTAAGATTGACTAACTGATAAGTCCTGTGCTATTATCTTTCGGAAATTCGCCTGAGGGCGGCAACCTGGAGGGAACCGGATGAACGGGTCAATGATCATAAACAGCATCATGCTTGGGGCGGGACTGGCGATGGACGCATTTTCCGTCTCGATCGCGGACGGGATGATCGTGGGAGGCAGCATGGCGGCAATGAGCCTTGCGATCGCCGGGACCTTCGCCTTCTTCCAGTTCATCATGCCGCTGGCCGGCTGGGCCTGTGTGCATGCGCTGGTCTTCCGCTTCAGTTCCCTGCAGACGATCATCAGCCTCACGGGAGCCGCTTTGCTGCTCATCCTGGGCGCGCAGATGATCCGCGAACAGGTCATAAAGAACAGGGCTGTGAAGACTGCCGGCGCAGGGACGGGGGAGGAAGCGCAGGGCGCGCTCTCAATCAGGCTGCTCCTTGTGCAGGGCGTCGCGACATCCATCGACGCGCTCTCTGTCGGCTTTGCGATCGCAAACTATGCGGGCCCGGAGGCGCTTGCCTGTTCGGCGCTGATCGGCGCGGTCACTTTTATCTTCTGCGTGGTCGGCGTGCAGATCGGCAGGGGGATCGGACAGAAGGTGAAAAGGTATGCGGGGATCGCCGGCGGATGCATCCTGATCGTGATCGCGGTGCGGATCCTTCTGACGGATGTCATCGGCCTGTGAGAGAGACCTGACCCGACGGACGGTTTCGTCAAAACCAACAAATCAACGCCGAAATTCACAAATTCGTTATTCAAACTTTACAAATCGCACAAGACTGTGCTAAAATATGGTTGAACGGGAAAATCCGTACAAAATCGCCGGTTTCGTCTGAGTCTGCGGAAAGCAGAGGGCGCAGCCGGCGTTCTTGTATTGCGCGCATGCAGGCCCGCGGGATCTGTGCTATAATGCTTTTACTAAGTAGTAGATCGTGATACATGCCGCCGTCTTAAGGCGCGCGGCCAAAAAGGAGTCCAGATGAAGATCGTTATTACCGAATCGCTTGGTATCCCGCAGGAGACCCTTCGGGAATTCCAGCGTCCCTTTGAAGAGCAGGGCGCAGTGTTTGAATCCTATGACAGGTCGGAAGATCCGGCTGTGGTGGCGGACGAGATCCGGGACGCGGATGCCGTGATCCTCGCGAACATGCCGTTCCCCGCGAAGGCCTTTGAAACGGCCGGAAATCTCCGCTTCATCGACATCGCCTTTACGGGCGTGGACCATGTCGCGGTGGATGCGGCGCGCGCGAAGGGAATCGTCATGAGCAATGCCTCGGGCTATTCCACGGAGGCGGTCGCCGAGCTTGCGGCTGCGTTTGCGCTGGGCCTTGCGAGACAGATCCCGGCAGCCGAACAGCGCTGCCGCGCCGGAGAGACAAAGGCCGGCCTTACATTCACCGAGCTGAAGGGGAAGACGGTCGGCATCGTCGGACTCGGGAAGATCGGGAGCAGGAGCGCGGAGATCTTCCACGCCTTCGGCTGTGAGATCCTCTCCTCCAGCAGGACCGTGCATGCCGACTGCCCGTCCTGGATCCGTCAGGTGCCGCTTGACGAGCTTCTTGGCGCCTCCGATTTTGTGGTCCTCCACTGCCCGCTGAACGCGGAGACGAGAGGGATGATCGGTGAGCGGGAGCTGGGACTGATGAAGAAGAGCGCCTTCCTCCTGAACCTTGCCAGGGGTCCCGTTGTACAGCAGGATGCCCTCGCAAAGGCACTTCGTGATGGCGTGATCGCGGGCGCGGGGATCGATGTGTTCGATACAGAGCCGCCGCTCGATAAAGAGAATCCGCTTCTGCAGGCGCCCGGCGTGATCGCGACGCCGCACATGGCCTTCGCGACAGAAGAGTCCATGCTTCTCCGCGCCGAGATCGTATTTGACAATCTGCGCTGCTGGATGGAAGGAAGACCCGCGAACACGATCTGAGAATGCTGCATGTGGAGGCTTCATTGAACAGGAAAACTTTCGTGGCGGCCGCCCGGGCCGCTTTCCCGCACACGCTGCCGGTCATGGCCGGCTACCTCGTGCTCGGCTTCGGCTTCGGCCTGCTGCTGCAGAGCAAGGGATACGGCGTGGGCTGGGCACTGCTGATGAGTGTTTTTATCTTTGCCGGAAGTATGCAGTATGTCGCCGTTGATCTTCTGGCCACCGGCGCGGGGCTCATCTCCGCGGCGCTGATGACGCTGATGATCAACGCGCGCCATCTGTTCTACGGCATAGGGATGCTGGTCCGGTACAGGGACATGGGGAAGGCAAAGCCCTACCTGATCTTCGGACTTACGGATGAGACGTACGGACTGGTCTCGCACCTGGATCCCCCGGAGGGCGTTCCGGCGGAGCAGTTCTATTTTGCGATCACGCTGATGGACCAGCTGTGGTGGATCATCGGGAGCGTGGCGGGCGCCCTGTTCGGACAGGTCGCCGCGCTGCCGACAGAGGGCGTCGATTTCGCGATGACGGCCCTCTTCCTTGTGATCGTTCTGGACAATCTGATGAAGCAGGAGACGAGGGGGAGCACTCTGGCCGGGATGGCCTGCTCGCTGCTCTGTCTTCTGATCTTCGGGGCGGACGGGTTCCTCATCCCGTCCATGCTGCTGATCACAGCGGTGCTGCTGGCTGCCCGCCGCTTCGGACGTTGTGCGTCCGGGGAAGGAGGGAGCGTATGAACGTGCCTCACAGCCTTGCGCTGATCGCCGTCATCGCCGCCGTGACCGTGGCGCTGCGTTTTCTTCCCTTCCTGCTGTTTCCGGCTGGGAAGCCGCTGCCCCCGGTGCTCATGTATATGGGAAAGGTGCTTCCGGGCGCCACCATGGGCATGCTGCTCGTATACTGCCTGAGGAACACGAAGATCACCCAGGCTCCCCACGGCATTCCCGAGCTGATCGCCTGCGCGCTGACGGCGTGCGTTTATCTTTGGAAAAGAAATGTGCTGGCATCGATCGTTACCGGCACGGCTGTTTATATGATCCTCGTGCAGGTCGTTTTCTGAGCCGCGCGGGAGGAGAGGAGGAACAGATGAAACAGACGATCATTTCCATCGGCAGGGAGTTCGGAAGCGGAGGGCGCCAGGTCGCCGGCATGCTTTCCGAAGTCTATGATCTGCCGCTGTACGACAGGAACATGCTTGACGAGATCGCGGCCGGGAAGGATCTTGACGGGGCGGGGCTTCGCGCCTATGACGAGAAGAAGCCGGGCGGTCTCTGGATGAGCGGCACTCCCGCGAACAATGTCGCGCAGCTCCAGTTCGAATTCCTGAAGGGAAAAGCGGACATCGGAGAATCCTTTATCGTTCTCGGCCGCTGTGCCGAGAGCCTGCTGCGGGGAAACAGCGGGCTGATCTCCATCTTTATCCACGCGGACATGGAACATAAGGTCCTGCGGATCATGGAGCGCAATTATATGACGCGCATAGAGGCGGAGGAATATATCCGCGAGCAGGAAAAGCGCAGAAGAGAGTATCACAACGCCTACTGCTCCATGAAATGGGGCGACGTGCGCAGCTACGACATCAGCGTGGACAGCGGCGTGCTCGGGATCGAAGGGACTGCCGCGTGTCTGAAGGAATACATCGATTTAAGACGGAGCCTTCGGGAGAGCGGCCAGACGGAAGATTGACCGGATATGATTAAGAAACGCAGGAGGGGCTGCGGCTGACAGGTTATCAGCCGCAGCCCTTCTTTTTCAGAGGTTTTCTTTGAAGAATTCTTCGATCTTTGCGGCGATCGCTTCCTCGTCCCCGCCCTCGACGGTAACGGTAACGGTATCGCCCTGCTTGATGCCAAGACCCATCAGGGCCATCAGCTTTTTGGCCTCGGCAGCCTTGCCGTCCTTATTGACGATCTTGATGACGGATTCATACTGTTTGGCTTCTTTTGCCAGGATTCCGGCGGGTCTTGCGTGGATGCCTACAGGATCAGTGATGGTGTACTCAAAAGATTTCATATTGCTGTCTCCTTTCTTTGACCTGAGGGAGCATCTCCCCCGGCTGTTTTAACTGTCTCAGTGTCCGCCCTGCCCGTAATAGGCGTTCGGGCCGTGCTTGCGCATAAAGTGCTTGTCAAGGATGCAGTCGGGAGCAGGCCCGGCCTGCGGGTCGATCTGCTTTGTGAGGATGGCCATCTTCGCGACCTCCTCGAGGACGACCGCGTGGTAGACCGCCTGCGCGGCGTCCTTTCCCCAGGTGAACGGGCCGTGATTGCGGCAGACGACGCCCGGAACGTAAACCGGATCGATGCCGCGCTCCCGGAAGGTCTCCACGATCACATTGCCGGTGCTCATCTCGTAGTCCTCATCGATCTCTTCCTTCGTAAGGCTCCGCGCGCAGGGGACGGGCCCGTAGAAATAATCCGCGTGGGTCGTTCCGCAGGCAGGGATGTCATGTCCTGCCTGTGCCCAGGCGACCGCGTTGGTGCTGTGGGTGTGCACGATGCCGCCGATCTGAGGGAAGGCGTTATAGAGAACAAGGTGGGTCTTTGTATCGGAGGAGGGGTTGAGATCACCCTCGACCTTATTGCCCTGAAGATCCATGACGACCAGGTCCTCCGGGCGAAGCTCCTCATATTCCACGCCTGAGGGCTTGATGACAAACAGACCGGCTTCGCGGTCGATTCCGCTGACGTTGCCCCAGGTATAGGTGACCAGATTGCGTCTGGGCAGTTCCATATTTGCTTCGTAGACTTTTCTTTTCAGCTCTTCCAACATGTCGTAAGTCTCCTCCTTCGTGCTACTCGGTGATCGTGTAAAGGGCGACCTCGTCGATCTCGCGGTTCGTCCCGATGATCACATCCCTGCCTTCCCTGTTGACAAAATGGAGCGCGTTCGCGCAGCCGGTATTGCGGTCGATATACTCTGTGCGGTAGGTGCCGTTTTCGGCATCCCAGGTGATGGCGATGGTATCCTTTGTGCCCTTGCGCCATCCGACGATCCAGGTCGGTTTTCCGAGCATCTCGCAGGCCCAGGTGGCGTGGATCATCTCCGTCTCGGCCTCGGGACGGTCATACTTCCACTGGGGCACATAGCGCCCGAATGCGTCCAGGTGCCAGATGGTCAGCGAATTGCCGTGGAAGGGGCTGATGCAGCCGAGCTCCGGTTTTCCGTCCCCGTCGAAGTCGACGAGCACGGAGTCGCTGGACGGAACGGAGAGGAGCTTTGTGACCTCCCAGTCCGCGCCCTTTACAGCGGGCGGATCGAAGAGGAAGGTCCCTTCTTCGCAGCCGATGACGGCCGCGTCGTGCCCGCCGTGCTGCGTCAGGCTGTAGCCGTGGTTCCTGAGCATACCTCCTCTGATCAGAGAGAGGGGAAGGGGATGATCCTCGTCATAGCCCGAGAGATCCTGCGGGAGCTCGGCTCCGTAGCAGGCACCCGGGAAGCGCCAGTCATCCTTATGCTCATAACCGCTCTTTAAGCAGCAGACGATCAGGTAGTTGATCCCGCCGCGGCGAAGGATGCCGAAGCGGTGAACGAACGGGGCATGGCAGAGCGTGCGAACCTCCCAGTCCCCTTTTCCCTTCGGGGTCACGATCACGATCTTTGCCTCTTTGGAATCGTTCGGAGAATAAAACCGGTGCGTCGCGAGGAACTGACCGTCCGCGCCGGGAACGGGCGCCATGGTCATGACGCCGCCGGGTTCGGTCCAGACGGTATCGAGGATCTCGCCGTCCTCCGAGAAGAGATAGCAGGGATCGTGCTTTTCGGCGGCGACAAGGAAGCAGTGCTGCCCTCCGTATGTGAGCTCGGAGATCGCGTAGCATTTGTTCAGGTCTGAGATGACTTTCTTTTCAACTTTCATATCCGGGGCTCCTCCTTTTCTGCTTTACTTCGCTGTCTGGCTGTCCAGGATCGCGCGCATGCTGCTGTTCGCGAACAGGATATCCTCTTTCCAGTCAGGGCTTCCGACGTCCCACATTTCCGTCACATAGCGGCGGATACCGAGTCCCCAGGCCTTCGCGATGACCTTCTCAAAGTCCACATGGCCGGTGAGGAAGGGGATCTCGCGGAATTTTCCCGGGACGGTCTCTTTAAGATGAAGGGCGAAGATATGGCCGCGCCCCTTCTCCAGGTCGTCCGCCACGTCCGTCCCGTAAGTGACGGCCGCGTTGGTGAGGTTCCCGGAGTCCGGATAGACGCCCAGCCAGGGGCTGCCCACCAGGTCCACATAGTGCATGGATTTTTCCGTGGTGTTCATGAACGCGGTCTCCATGGTCTCGAAAGCGAGGACGATGCCCGCGGCGGCTGCCATGTCTGTCGCTGCCGCAAGGTTTTCGGCGAAGAGCCGGAGGCTTTCCGGCGTGCTCTCCTCGTAGTACACGTCATAGCCGGCGAGCTGGATAATGCGGATCCCGAGATCGTCCGCCAGCCCGATCGCTTTCTCCATGATCTCCATGCTTCTTTCGCGCACGGCGGGGTCGGCCGATCCGAAGGGATATTTGCGGTGGCCGGAGAGGCACATGCTGCGGATGGGGATCCCTGTCTCGTACATGGTGCGAACGAGGTCCTCCCGCTCGCTTTTTGTCCACTCGAGCCGGGCGAGCTTCTCGTCGGTCTCATCGATACTGATCTCGACGAAGTCATAGCCGCATTCTTTCGCACAGAGCAGTTTTTCACGCCAGGTCATAGACTTTGGCATAGCCTTTTCATACAGGCCGATCGCGTAGGTCTTCATCTCGTGGGTCACCTCCTGCAGAAATAAACATAAAAAACGATCATATAGATGCAAAAACAATAGCTGAGGAAACATTTAAAATATGAGCGTGTTTGATCTGCGGCTCTGTGTATTTTTGATTATAATGCAAATAATTTATGAATACAAGACATATTTCGATTTCATTTGTTTAAATATTCTCATATTGCGGGAAAATGAGGATTTAGAATTCGTCAAAATGACCATAAGACACGAACGTAAAACGGAAAAAAGGAGGAAATGACGCGAAGCAGGAAGAATTTAAGACGGAAAACCCACGTTTGGCGGCATATTTACTGATAGTTAATACTACATAGTAGTAAGTAAAAATACACAAAGAAAAATCAGAACAGTCTCTTTTCACGCCGAGGTAACATATAAGTGAACATAATTGCCTTGCCTTTTCAAATTTTATGCGCTATATTTACCTTAACTGTAAATGTGTTCGGAAATTGACTGCAGGAGGAATACTACATGAGCAAAATTTCTGAAATGACACGTGAGAGCTGGATCAACAGTACCTTCCCGGAATGGGGGACATGGCTGGTGGAAGACATCGAAAACGAAGTCGTGAAGCCGGGCAATGTCGCCATGTGGTGGCTCGGCTGCACCGGCATCTGGTTCAAGACGCCGGGCGGAGCGGACATCACCATCGATCTGTGGTGCGGGAACGGAAAGCGCACGCACGGAGACAACAAAATGAAACCCGGACACCAGATGGCCAACATGTGCGGCGGCCGCCTTATGCAGCCGAACCTGCGCAACGTCCCGTTCGTGATCGATCCGTTCGCGTTTAAGCATGTGGACGCGGTCCTTGCGACCCATTATCATCAGGACCATATGTCCGCCGAGTGGGCTGCGCATGTGATCAACAGCGGCATGACGACCACGGACGAGAACGGAAACGAGATCCCGGTTCCCTTCATCGGACCGAAGAAGTCCGTGGAGACCTGGGTCAAGTGGGGCGTTCCCGAGGAGCGCTGCAAAGTCGTAAAGCCGGGCGATGTGATCAGGATCAAGGATCTTGAGATCGTCTGTCTTGACAGCTTTGACCGCACCTGTATCGTAACGACGGACTCCACCGGAGAGGACCGCGAGGAGCTGACCGGCAAGTGCCCGGACGATATGGACGAAAAGGCCGTCAACTACCTGGTCAAAACACCGGGCGGCAACATCTATCACTCCGGCGACTCCCACTTCTCCATCTACTTCGCGAAGCACGGCAAGGATCACGATATCGACGTGGCGTTCGGCTCCTTCGGAGAGAACCCGATCGGCATGCAGGATAAGATGACCTCGGTCGACGTGCTGAGAATGGCGGAGAACCTTCAGTGCAAGGTCGTCATCCCGATCCACTGGGATGTATGGACCAACTTCCAGGCTGACTGCGAAGAGATCAAGCTTCTGTACGACTTCAAGAAGGACAGGAATGAATATAAGTTCCATCCGTTCTTCTGGCAGGTCGGCGGCAAGTACACCTATCCGGCTGACAAGGACAAGATCTATTATCATCACCGCAGAGGCTTTGAGGACTGCTTCGAGCACCCGCAGAACATTCCGTTCCGCTCCTGCCTGTAAGCGTCCGGAAAGGGACTTGAAAGACATGGCAAGCGTATTACAGAAGATCGTTGAGCAGAAACATTACCGCTTTATCGACGGCGAGGGCGTGACCTGGCAGGAAGCCGTGCGCCTGAGCGCCGAGAGCCTTGTCGCCGACGGCAGCGTCGAAGAAGACTACTATAAACAGATCGTGGACTGTATTGAAAAATACGGCCCCTACGTCGTGTTCGACCACAATGTGGCGATGCCGCATACCTCCGAAAACGCCACGGGCGCCCACAAAACGGGCATCGGATTTATGGTGTCGGAGCACATGATCGATTTCGGCGAAGATGAAGACGGGGAAAAGAAAGAGGCCAACCTGTTCTTTACGCTTTCCGCGGTGAACGCGGACGAGCACATGGACAACATTGCGCAGCTTTCCAACATTTTTATGAACGATGACCTGCTCGACGCCCTTGCGGCTGCCCGGACTCCGGAGGATATCCTGGCGGCGGAGGCGAAATATCCTTGTGAAGACTGAAATGAAATAACTGACATCCTCCCGGCGCCTTGGCCGGGGACCGTATAACAGAACAGGAGAAAAGAGACATGTCAATCCTTAACGCAATATGGGAGTTTTTTGCTAACTATATCCTGAGACAGGCTCCCTACATGATCGGTTTTATCACTTTGCTCGGCTACTGTCTGATGGGAAAGAAGTGGTATGACACCCTTTCCGGCACCCTCAAGGCGATCATCGGTATGCTTATCCTGAACGTCGGTTCCGGCGGACTGACGAGCAACTTCCGCCCGATCCTGGCGGGCCTGCAGGCGAGATTTAACCTGACCGCCTGCGTCATCGATCCGTACTACGGACAGAACGCCGTCACCGCCGGCGTCGAGGAGACCTTCGGCAAGGGCTTCTCACAGGCGATGACCCTTTTGCTGATCGCGTTCATCGTCAACATCCTGCTGGTGCGTTTCAACAAGATCACCAAGTGCCGCACGCTGTTCACCACCGGTCACGTGCAGGTGCAGCAGGCCGCCACGGCCTACTGGCTGATCATGTTCGCGCTTCCCGGACTGCTTGACAACAATGTGCTCCTGATGGTCGTCATGGCTGTCATCCTCGGCGCTTACTGGGCGGTCGGCTCCAACCTCACCGTCAAGCCGATGCAGGAGCTTTCCGAGGGCGCGGGCTTCGCTATCGCTCATCAGCAGATGTTCGGCATCCGCCTGGGCTACATCGTTGCGGACAAGCTGTTCGGCGATAAGGGCGGAAAGCGCGAGGTCAAGAAGGTCGGCGAGCTCGAGATGCCCGGCTTCTTCTCCATCTTCAACGAGAACATGGTCTGCACAGCCATCCTGATGACCTTCTTCTTCGGCATCATCATGGCCGTCATCGGAAAACCGTTCTTCTGCGATCCGGAAATGGCAGCCGCCTACGGCTTCTCCGCGATCCCGGAGAGCCAGAACTTTGTGATGTACTGCCTGAACACCTGCCTGAACTTCGCCGTATATCTGGCGATCCTGCAGCTCGGTGTCCGCACCTTCGTCACCGAACTTACCGCTTCCTTCCAGGGTATTGCCGACAAGCTTCTTCCCGCTTCGATCCCGGGCGTTGACTGCGCAGTCTGCTTCGGTTTCGGCGATGCGAACGCTGTCACCCTCGGCTTCCTGGCAGGTCTTGTCGGACAGCTGATCGCGATCGCGATCCTCATCGCGGCCGGATCTCCGACCATCATCATCTGCGGTTTCGTGCCGGTATTCTTCGACAACGCCACCATCGGCCTGGTCGCCAACGAAAAGGGCGGCATCAAGGCCTGCCTGATCATCCCGTTCTTCTCCGGCATGATCCAGGTGTTCGGCGCCGCTCTCATCGCGGGCTGGGTCGGCCTTGCAAAGTACGGCGGATACCTCGGCATGTTCGACTGGGATACCGTATGGCCGCTGTTCACGGTGATCATGCGCTACCTCGGCTACATCGGCGTTGCGATCGTCGTGATCGCGCTTCTTGCCCTGCCGCAGATCGAGTATCTGAAGGATCCGGAAGGCTACTTCCTGATCACCGAAGATTACGATGCCTATGTTGAGCATGTCGCGCAGAAAAAAGCGAAGAGAAAATAAACCACGGGAACTTGAAAAAGGAGAATGAACATGGCAAAATTAGATGGAAAAAAATTACTGGCCTGCTGCGCGAACGGCGCAGGTTCCTCCCTCATGATGGAGAACGCTATTAAAAAGGTCCTGAAGAAATACGATATCAAGCCGGGTGAGCTGCGCCACTGCGCAGTCTCCGAGGGCAAGAGTGCCGCCCGCAGCTACGACGTCGTCTTCTGCGCAAGGACTTTCGCAAAGACTTTTGAAGGTATCGAGGCGAACGGGACCGTCCTGATCCCGCTCAAGAACGTAATGTCGGATAAAGAGATCGAGGCCGCCCTCAAAGAGGCAGATCTTCTTGACTGATAAGTAACTACTTTCCGAATACTCTTGAGGAAACCGGAACCGGTCTGGCGTTTTATGGGAACCGGTTCCGGTTTTTTGCGCTGCTGCGAAGAGGTGTGCGGATGATTAAAGCTGCTGTTTTCGACCTGGACAACACCCTGTATGACTATGACGACGCTCACGCGGCCGCTTTTTCGGCGCTGTGCGGCTACGCCGCGCGCGAGCTTGACATGAGCCGGGAGGAGTTTGCCCGCATGCACGCGGATACGCTCCGGGAGCTTGCCGCCGAGATGGGGGAGGTCGCAGCGACCCACAACCGCATGATCAGGTACCAGCGGATCCTGGAGAAGAGAGGCCTTCCTCTTTCTCCGCATCTGGTGCGGATGACGTCCGCCTACTGGGACACCTTCCTGTCGGCTGCCGTGCCTTATGAGAGCGCCGCGCCGCTCCTTGCGCTCCTCCGGGAGAGGGGAGTGCGCACGGGGGTGTGTACGAACATGACGCACCGCATGCAGGTCCTCAAGATGGAAAAGATGGGCTTTCTGCCGCTGGTCGATTTTGTTGTCTCCAGCGAGGAGGCCGGCTGCGAGAAACCGCTCGCCGGCATTTTCGGGCTGAGCATACGAAAGGCCGGCTGCGCCCCGGACGAGTGCCTGTTCATCGGCGACAGCCCGAAGCATGACATCGCGGGGGCCCTTGCGGCCGGGATGCGGGCCGCCTGCCTCGTGATGCCGGGAAAGAGGGCAGCGGGCGTGGGCGAAACGGGAGTGCCGGTGATCACGGACCTGATGCAGGCCGCAGATCTCATTTTTGATCCGGGAGATAAATAGGATGAAGAACAGCAGAGAAGTCATTGAACAGAGGCAGCAGGAGATCTGCCGCCTGATACTGGAAAACGGCACGGTGTCCGTGGAGGAGCTGGCGGAGCGGTTCGGGGTCTCGCCGATGACGGTCCGCAGGGATCTGCGGTCCCTCGAGACCGGGGGGCGGCTGGCAAGGACCCACGGAGGGGCGACGGCGGAGCCGGGTGCCCTGTCCGCGGAGGAAGCAGCCGCCGCGTTCGTGCGCAGATGCCGCCTGGACATTTCAAAGTATGCCGCCCGGTTCGTTGAAGACGGCGACGCGCTGTTTATCAACGGCAGCGGGACGGCCATCGATCTGCTGGTCTTTGCCGGCGACAAAAAAGTAACGGTATTTACCAATAACTGCGGTGCGCTGGAACGGGATCTCCCCGGCAGCGTCGCGGTCACCCTGACGGGGGGCGAGGTCCGCAGCGGCGTCATGGTCGGAGAGTACGTCATGCGCAATCTGCTGGAGCTGAACGCGGACAAGACCTTTATGGGCTGCGCGGTGATCTATGAGGACGGGGAGTTCGGCTATGCCATTCCCACGGAGATCGGGATCAACGAGCTGATGGTGAGCCGCACCGGGAAGGACGTCTACATCCTCGCGGACCACACAAAGCTCCGGGGACGGGAGATGAAGGACAGCGCGTACGGGAGATGCTCCTACGCGTCGCCGGTCACCGTGATCACGGACTCGTTCGCGGACAGAAACATCGTCAAAAACCTGGAGGAGAACGGCATCAGGGTGCTCATCGCGCCGCAGGACAAAGGACATCGGGAGGAGAGGCCGGAGGCGGCCGGAGACTGAAATGGATTTTTCAAAATTGCTGCTGTACATTCCGGGCATCATCATTTTCCTGGTCGGTTCAGGCCAGGTCAGGGACTGGCTGCGGATACGCCGCGCCGACTTCTGCGTTCCCGCGGATGTCACGGAATGCGCTCATATTGTAAAGAAAGATAAAAAAGAGAGGAATATTTACGATTATTATAATGTAACAGTTGAATACAGAAATCCGCAGACAAAGCACACGGAGAGGCAGGCGGTCAAATCCCCGACGGAGTACGCCGTGGCCCAGCAGGTGAAGGTCTTCCGCGAAAAGAACGCCCGGGAGATCGAGATCATGCCGAATAAAAACGAGTTCGTTTTTGATCCGTGGACGATGATGATCGGCGGCGCGCTGCTCATCCTGCTCGCCCTGGAAGAGAACCGCGGCAATGAGGTGCGCGCGATGATCTGTCTTTCGCTGGTCATTTTCGGCGCCGGCGTGTGCATGATCAAAAGCTATGTGTCCGCAAAGCGCAGGGGCCTCGTCCCTCTGGAAGGGGAGGTCATCTCTGTCTACACGCGCCAGCTTTCGAAAGGGACGAAGATCATAAAGAGCGACCGGTTCACCTACTATCCGATCGTCCGCTACAGTCTGGACGGAAAAGAAAACATCCGCAGATGCAGCATCAATTCCGGCAGCGAGAAGGCTTTTAAGCCCGGGGACAGAATGAAGCTGTACTACGATCCGGAGGAAGGGGCCGTCTTTGAAAAGAACGCCGGCCCGGCGATATTGATCGCGGGGATCGCGCTGTCCGCGGCGGGGCTTCTGGCGGGCATCAGCATTCTTTCGCAGTTCCTTTCCCACTGATAAAAAAACGCCGACAAAAATACCGGCGGGGACGATCATGACCGTCCCCGCCGGTTTATTGATGGAGCATACGGGACTCGAACCCGTGGCCTCCACACTGCCAGTGTGGCGCGCTCCCAGCTGCGCTAATGCCCCGTGCGTGAATTATCATAACAGAAATGCGCAAAAAACACAACAGGAAATTTTATCGCCGCTTATCGTCGCAAAGTTTGCGGAGTTTGCGCTCCCGCGCGCGTTCGTGTTGCATTTAAAACGGTGGCTGTGGTATTCTATACCCTGTAACATTCTGAGAACATACAGGAGGGCAGACGGATATGGGCGAATATTTTAACGCCGCGGATATTTTCGGAGTGAATGTTTTTGATGACAGAGTCATGCAGGAACGGCTCCCCCGCTCCATCTACAAGCTGCTGCATAAAACGATCGACGAGGGCAAGGAGCTGGATCCCAATGTCGCCGAGGTGGTCGCCGAGGAAATGAAGCAGTGGGCGATCGAAAAGGGAGCGACCCACTATACGCACTGGTTCCAGCCTCTCACGGGCGTTACCGCCGAAAAGCATGACGCCTTCATTACCGCGCCGAGGCCGGACGGCAGCACGCTGATGGAGTTTTCGGGAAAGGAACTTATCAAAGGCGAGTCGGATGCCTCCTCCTTCCCGTCCGGAGGCCTCAGGGCGACCTTTGAAGCCAGGGGATATACCGCCTGGGACTGCACCTCGCCCGCCTTTGTGCGTGAGGACGCGTCCGGACCCATTCTCTGCATTCCCACCGCTTTCTGTTCCTACACCGGGGAAGCGCTGGACTTCAAGACGCCTCTGCTGCGCTCCATGCAGGCGATCAATACGCAGGCGCTGCGCCTGATCCGTCTTTTCGGCAATACGACCGCCAAAAAGGTGACGCCGTCTGTCGGACCGGAGCAGGAATACTTTATCGTTGACGCGGAGGTATTCGCCCAGAGGAAGGACCTGATCTACACGGGACGCACGCTCTTCGGGGCAATGCCGCCCAAGGGGCAGGAGATGGAGGATCATTACTACGGATCCATCCGCCCGCGCGTCGCCGCCTTCATGCGGGACCTCAACACGGAGCTGTGGAAGATGGGCGTGAGCGCCAAGACACAGCACAATGAGGTGGCGCCGGCCCAGCACGAGCTCGCGACCATCTACGCGCCCGCGAACATTGCGGTCGACAACAACCAGCTGGTCATGCAGACCTTAAAGAGGACCGCGGGCAGACACGGCCTCAAGTGCCTTCTGAATGAAAAACCCTTTGCCGGCGTGAACGGCTCCGGCAAACATAATAACTGGTCCCTGATCACGGACGACGGGGTCAACCTTCTCGATCCCGGGAAGAAACCGCACGAGAATGTGCAGTTCCTTCTGATCCTTGCCTGCGTGCTGCGGGCGGTGGATCTGCACGCCGACCTGCTGCGCGAGTCGGCTTCCAACCCGGGCAACGATCACAGGCTCGGCGCGAACGAGGCACCGCCCGC
>CAJOLD010000040.1 GCA_905235435.1 uncultured Lachnospiraceae bacterium | reverse complement strand
AACAGCGGCACGGCCGTGGCCGGATCGGAGTCAAAGGGCGTCGGTTCATCGAGGATGGAGAAGTCGCCGGTCTCCTTGATGTAGGCCGCCGTCGCGGCGATCAGCCACAGGGGATCGTCGTTGAAACCGCTGCCGATCTCCATGTTGCCCTTCCTGGTGAGCGGCTGATACTGATGGTAGGCGCTGCCGTCCGGGAACTGGGTGGAGGCGATGTCGATGATCCTCTCCCTGGCCCTTGCCGGGATGAGATGCACGAAGCCGAGCAGATCCTGGCAGCTGTCGCGGAAGCCCATGCCGCGCCCGATCCCCGACTCATAGTAGGAGGCGGAGCGGGACATGTTGAAGGTCACCATGCACTGATACTGGTTCCAGATGTTGACCATGCGGTCGACGCGCTCGTTCTCCGTATGGACGCTGAAGGTCGACAGCAGGCCGTCCCAGTATTCCCTGAGGGCTTTAAAGGAGGCGAGCGCCTGCTCCTTCGTCTGATAGCGGGCAGCCATCTGCCTCGCCCTTTCCTTATTAATAACGCCCGGCGCTTCCCATTTTTCATCGTCCGGGTTCTCGATGTATCCGAGCACGAAGATGAGGGTCCTGCTCTCGCCGGGAGCGAGCCGCAGGTCGATCTGATGGCTTCCCGTCGGATACCAGCCGGAGGCGACGGAATTGGTGCAGCCTCCCTCTTCAATGGCCTGCGGCGAGGCCGCGGAGCGGTAGGGGCCGATAAAGGCATCCCTGCTGGTGTCGAAGCCGCTCACCGGCGCGTTGACCGTGAACATGGCATAGTGGTTTCGTCTCTCGCGGTATTCCGTCTTGTGATAGATCGCGGAGCCTTCCACCTCCACCTCGCCGGTGCTGAGGCTGCGCTGGTAGTTGGTCATATCGTCCATGGCGTTCCACAGACAGAACTCAACGTAGGAGTAAACGCGGAGATCTTTATCGGCACCGCTCTCATTGGTGAGCGTCAGGATATTGACCTCGCAGGTATCATCCATCGGAACAAAGGCGGTAAGGGAAGCCTTCACGCCGTTCTTCGAAGCATGGAACACGGAATAGCCGATGCCGTGGCGGCATTCATAGGAGTTAAGCTCCGTCTGTGTCGGCTGCCAGCCCGGGTTCCAGACCTCGTCCCCATCCTGGATGTAATAGTATTTTCCGTTGGAATCGAAAGGAACACTGTTGTAGCGGTAGCGCGTCAGGCGAAGCAGCTTGGCGTCCCTGTAGAAACTGTAGCCGCCGCAGGTATTGGAAACAAGCGAAAAGAAGTCATTGCAGCCGAGGTAATTGATCCATGGAAGAGGCGTCTTCGGAGTGGTGATCACATATTCCCGGGCAGCATCGTCGAAGTATCCGAATTTCATGTCTTTCCTCCTTTGCTGTCTGTTTTGTCCGCAAAACCTGCCTTCAGTATAGGGGACGCGGGGGCAACTTTCAACGAGGCAAAATGACAAAAAAACAGGGGGCCTGCAGGTCCCCTGTCTCAGTTACTCTGTCTGTTTCCTGTCCGACCGCCTTATTTCTTAAAGTCCTTGTCAAGCAGGATGATGCAGTCGTTTTCATCGTAGCGCTTCTTGCCGCCCAGCTTCCTGCCGAAGCTGTTGGCTTTGCCGATCGCGCGGTCTACGAGTTCGATCACGTTGGTGATGGAGATGGCGTCGCCCTGTGCGGATACGCTGCCGATCCTGTCATAGAGGGCCTCCGCCGCGCCGTCGCTGAGCGAGTAGTCCCTGCCCGCGGCGTAGATCTCGCCGAAGTGCACCAGCTCGTCGATCGTGAATGTCGGAATATAGATCTGCGAGGTAAACTTCATGGTGAAGCGCGGATGGCGCATCAGCTTGTCGTGGATGTATCTGCGCTCGTCCTCGAGGATCATGATCATTCCGTCTGTGCGGAATTCCATCGCGGTGGTCAGCTGATCGATGATCTGATCGTCAAGGTCTCCGGCTTCCTCGATGATGAGGATGCCGCCCGCGATCTTGGCGATCGTTGCCGGGATGTCCTTGCGGTTCAGGTCGGCCGCGTAGATCCTGGCCATCTTGAGGTACTGGGATCCGCGGTCCATGGCGATCGCTTTCGCGATGCCCGTCGCGATGGTCGTCTTGCCGCATCCGTGATCGCCGAAGATCAGGATGTTGCCTTCGCGGGATGTCCTGTCGGCGGGCTTCTGCTCCGCGTTCAGGATGGCCGCCGCGATCTGTTCGTCAAGGCCGCCGATCTCAAGGAAGCCTTCAAACATGGATCTGTGCTCAGGCCTTACTTTCAGGCCGCTGCCTGCTGTCTGTGCGCCGGCCTCTTCTCCGGTCTCTGCATCCGCTTCCGCTCCGGCTAAGGCCTCGGCATCGGCTTCTGCGCCGGCCTCTTCGCCAGCTTCCACGCCGGCCTCTTCACCTGCTTCAGCTTCTGCCTCCGCGCCTTCCTCAGCTCCGGCTTCTTCGCCTGCTTCGGCTGCGGTTTCTTTCTCCTCTTCCATATCCAGAGGTCTTTTTGCGTATGCGGCAGCGATCTCTTCCGTGGGGATGACTCTGGTGGCGGCTGTGAGGATGTCTTTATCCTCCGGCTCTTCTTCTTCACCCTCGCCGAAGGCTTCCTTCACAGATGCCGCGGCTGCCTCTGCCTCCGCGCGCAGCGCGATGTCCTCACCCGGGAGCAGGTCGTCACGCCCATCCGCGGGCTTTTCGTCTGCCGGTTTTGTGCGCTCTACGCCCATGCTCATCAGGGCCTCATCGATCGCGGATACCACGCCCTCTGGTTCTCCGGATGCGCTGCCTGCCATGTTTTCATCCCTGCTGCCGGCGCCGACAGCCCTGGAGGCTGCCTCGCGGACCTCTGTTCCCCGCTCTCCCATGGAGAGAAGGATATCATCGATCGAAAGCTGTCCCGCCTGCACCTTCTCCTGCTGCTGCGGGATCCGGAACGCGGCGTCCTCTTCCTCGGCTCTCGCCTGAAGCTCCGCCTTGGATTCCTCGATCGCGGCGTCCGCTGCCTCTGCCTCTGCGGAGACCTCCGGCTCGCGGACCACGCCCGCGACGATCTCACGCATGCTCTTAACCATATCCGAATGAATACTCTCCGCGTCTTCCTCCGCGTTCTCAGTCACTTCTTCTTCGATGACTTCCGCAGCCTCTTCCGCGTTCTCAGCGACCTCTTCCTCGATCACCTCCGCGGCATCTTCCGCGTTCTCAGTCACTTCCTCTTCGATGACCTCCGCGGCTTCCTCCGCGTTCTCATTGACCTCTTCCTCGATTACTTCCGCGGCTTCCTCCGCGTTCTCAGTGACCTCTTCCTCGATCACTTCCGCGGCTTCCTCCGCGTTTTCTTCCCCGGACACGTCCGTCATTCCGAACGGCGTTTCGCTCACGGCTTCGCCGACCGCCTCGGCGATCTCCCGCTCGGCATCAGCGGCGATCATCTCCGCGTCATCTGTGCCGGGCTTGAGCAGGGTCTTTTCGGAACTGAGCAGGGACTCTCCGATGTAGTCGTCCTCCTCCGGCTCGTCGAACCGGTGGTCATAGATCTCCTGCTGCTTCGGCGTCAGCGCCGCGTATTTGCGCTTCAGCTCCAGCGCCTTGATGACATATTTCCCGCTGTGGAACCAGAGGACCAGGTCGTCACAGGTCGCCAGGCATTCCTGGATCTTGCCGGCCTGCTGATACAGCTTCGCCAGCTCATAGACCCACTTCTCGTTGTATTCCTGCTCAAGATACTGTTTCAGGATCTCGATCTGCTCGTCGAGGGACGAGCCTCTGCCCCTGTAGATCTTGTACTTCAGGATGTACTTGTTGTTGTCATTGGGCGCGGCCTGCACATACTCCGAATAGTACTCGATCGCTTCGTCGAACTGCTTGAGGGCGATCGTCACTTCCACCAGACGGTAGAGGATGCCCCTTCCGACCGGGGAACGCCTGTAGGCGCGCAGGAGCAGCGCTTTGCTGTCCTCATAGCGGCCGTCCGCCTCGTACACCTCGCTGATCATGCAGAGCGTACGCACGTTCCGGACGCGGCGCCAGTCGATGGTATCCGCGACCTGCGCGGCTTCGCTGAACATACCCTGGCTGATGTACCGGTCGATCTCCTCCAGTTTGAGATTATACTCGTTCTTGTCCAATTTCTTTCACCTCATATATGACAGACCATCTTGTACCCTAAATAACGATCTTCCCGCGCCCCCGCGGCTCAGCGGTTCCTCCAGGTCTTCCAGGAGAAAAGAATGAGCACCGGGAACAGTTCCAGGCGGCCGGCGATCATGTCGAACGTGAGCACCGCCTTCGCGAACGGCGAGAATATCGAATAGTTAGCGGCAGGACCGACCAGGGAGAGGCCGGGGCCGATATTGTTGAGCGTCGCGGCCACGGCTGTAAAGTTCGTGACCAGATCGAAATTATCCAGTGTGATCAGCAGCAGGGAGCCGCAGAAAACAAGAATGTACGCCATGATAAAGACGTTCACGGAACGGATGACCGTGTGCTCCACCTGCTTGCCGTCCACTTTGACCCTGCGGACGTTGTTCGGATGGAGATAGTAATCCTGCTCCTTGAGGACCGTCTTGAACAGCATCACGACCCTGGATACCTTGATGCCGCCGCCCGTGCTGCCCGCGCAGGCACCGATGAACATCAGCATCACCAGCACCGTCTTCGCGAAGGATGGCCACAGGTTGAAATCCGTGGTGGAAAAACCGGTCGTCGTGATAATGGAACCCACCTGGAAGGCGGCGTCTTTCAGCGCCAGGCCGAAATGCCCGTACAGATGATAGATGTTGATGGTGATCATCACGATCGAGACCGTGATGATGCTCAGGTAGGTGACGACCTCGGAGTTTTTGAGGGCATCCTTTATCTTGCGTTTATAGATCAGATAGTAGACGTTAAAATTGACGCCGAACAGGATCATGAATACCGTGACGATGACCTGCTGGAGGATCGTATAGCTTCCCAGGCTGTCGTTCAGCACGCCGAAACCACCGGTGCCGGCGGTACCGAAGGTAAGGGTCAGCGCGTCAAAGGCCGGCATCCTCGCGATGATCAGGATGAGGAACTCACAGGCCGTGATGAAGAGATAGAGCGAATACAGCATCATCGCCGAGCTGCGGACCGTCGGGACCAGCTTCTTGACCGAGGGACCCGGGCTCTCCGCCTTCATCAGATACATGTTGCTGACGCCTGCCAGCGGAAGGATGGCAATGACGAAAACAAGAACGCCCATGCCGCCCACCCAGTGTGTGAAGCTGCGCCAGAACAACAGGCAGTGGGGCAGGGCTTCAACATCCGTCAGGATGCTGGCTCCCGTCGTCGTAAAGCCGGACGCGACCTCGAAGATGGCATCGACCATATGGGGGATGTACCCCGAGAGCACAAAGGGGATCGCTCCGAACACACTCAGCGTGATCCAGCTGAGCGCCGTAATAATGAAGCCCTCTCTCGCAAAGATCTTCATCCGCTTCGGCTTGCGCAAGATGAGCACAGTGCCGGCGGAAGCACAGATGGCCGCCGTGACCAGGATCACCATGCCCGCGCTCTCTTTGTAGATGAGCGCGACGACAAGAGCGGGAAGCAGGAACAGGGCCTCAAAATTGAGGATCCATCCCAGACTGTATGCTATCATCCAATAGTTCATCTCAAACGCCCCGCTCCTCAGGCAAATATATCATTGATATCTCCAAGTCCCTTCCGGGTGGTGACAACGATCACGCTGTCGCCCGTCTGAAGGCAATCGTCGCCGCGGGGAAGAATGACCTTGCCGTCGCGGGAAATGCAGGCGAGAAGAACGTCCTGCCGCAGCGGAAGCTCCCTGATGGGTGTATCGCTCATCCGGAAGCCGTCACGGATAATAAACTCAAGCGCCTCGACCTTTCTGTCGACGATCTGATGAAGCGTCTCCACGTTGCTGTCCATGGAGTTGTTCATCGCGCGCACATACTGAAGAATACGTTCAGCGGTGATGTCCCTGGGGCAGATCAGGCTGTCGAGTTCAAGGCTCTCCAGCACGTCCTCAAAGACATACCGGTTGATCTTTGTCACCAGCTTGACGCAGCCCATCCTCCGCGCGTAAAGGCTGAGGATGACGTTCTCCTCGTCCGTGGAGGTAAGAGCGACAAAGCCATCCGTCTGGTCAATGCCCTCCTCCTCGAGGAGATGTCTGTCCGTGCCGTCGCCGTGCACCACGGTCGCCTTCGGGAAGGTATCCCAGAGCTGGTCACACCGCTCAATATCCTTCTCGATGACTTTGACCCTCATGCCGGCCTTCAGAAGCTGCTCTGTGAGATAAAAGCTGATCTCGCCGCCGCCGACGATCATCACTTTTTTGATCTGCGTCATCGGCATCCCGGCCTTGCGGAAGAACTGCATCTCATCCTCCGGCGACGCGATGATGGAGATCACATCTCCGGCGCTCAGCGTAAACTCGCCGCGCGGGATAAAAACTTCTCCGCCTCTTTCAACGGTGCAGACCAGCACGCGGCACTTCAGCTTTGCGTGCATGTCCACAAGGTTCAGCCCGTCGATCGCGGATTCCTTCGGAATCTTGAACCGGAGCAGCTCCACGCGCCCCTTTGCGAACACATCGATCTCGATCGCCGAGGGGAACCGCAGGATCCTCGCGATCTCCTGCGCCGCAGCCTCCTCCGGATTAATAACCATCGCAAGACCCAGCTCCTCCTTGAGGAAGCTGATCTCCTTACTGTACCGCGGATTTCTCACTCGCGCGATCGTCTGGCAGTGCCCCGCCTTCCGCGCGATCAGGCAGCACAGCAGATTCATCTCATCCGCGCCCGTCACCGCGATCAGCAGATCCGTGTGCGCGATATCCGCCTCATTCTGCGTAGAAAAACTCACGCCGTCGCCAACCGTGCCCATCACATCGTATTGGCTGCATACGCGCTCAACGACCGCTTCATTCCTGTCGATGACCGTGATCTCATTGTCTTCCTGGCTGAGGACCGCCGCAAGCGTCTCCCCCACCTTGCCGCAGCCGACAATAATGATCTTCATGATATCCCTAATCCCTCCGTCAGGCCCCTTCCGGGACCGAAGCGCATCGTAAAACCGCTTTACGGCACACAAAGAAAGCCGAAACTATCAGCATTTCCCTAAATATAACATTTTTATACATACAGTGTCAACACAGGCGGGGCGTCCTGCGCCCAAAGGAAAATGCCGCTGAAAAACGGACCGGAAACTGCAAAACGTGGTTCCGGTCCGCCCATATTCTCTCTTCCTGTTTCGTCCGGCTCAGATCCTGGCTACGCCGCTCTTTCTGGCGGCCTCTGCCACAGCCGCTGCGACGGCTTTGCCGACGCGCGGGTCAAAGGCCTTCGGGATGATGTAGTCCGGGCCGAGCTCCTCAGGCGCAATAAGGTCCGCGAGCGCGTGCGCCGCGGCGATCTTCATCTCATCATTGATGTCAGACGCCCTTACGTCAAAGGTGCCGCGGAAGATCCCCGGAAAGGCAAGGACGTTGTTGATCTGGTTCGGGAAGTCGCTGCGTCCGGTCGCGATGACCTTCGCGCCGCCCGCCTTCGCCTCGTCCGGGAAGATCTCGGGCGTGGGGTTGGCGCATGCGAAGATGATCGCGTCGCGGTTCATGGTCCTGACCATTTCCGTCGTGACCATGCCGGGCGCGCTGACGCCGATGAACACGTCCGCGCCGACGAGCATGTCTGCCAGGCTCCCCTGCTTCTTCTGCGGGTTGGTGATCTTCGCCATCTCTTCCTTGATGGGGTTCATGCCTTCGGTGCGGCCCTCATAGATGGCGCCCCTGCGGTCGCAGAGCGTGATATCTTTCACCCCGGCCTTCAGGAGCAGCCTGCAGATGGAGATGGCGGCCGCGCCCGCGCCGCTCATGACGACGCGCACCTCTTCCATCTTCTTATCGACCACGCGCAGCGCGTTGGTCAGACCGGCCAGCGTGATCACGGCCGTGCCGTGCTGGTCATCGTGGAAGATGGGGATGTCGCATTTCTCCTTCAGCTTGCGCTCGATCTCGAAGCACCTCGGCGCGGAGATATCCTCCAGGTTGACGCCGCCGAAGCTGCCGGAGATGAGCTGCACAGCGTTTACAAATTCATCGACATCCTTTGTCTTAATGCAGAGAGGGAAGGCATCGACGCCGCCGAATTCCTTGAAAAGAACACATTTCCCTTCCATTACGGGCATCCCGGCCTCCGGGCCGATGTCTCCGAGGCCGAGCACCGCCGTGCCGTCGGTCACCACCAGGCAGAGATTGGCTCTTCTGGTAAGGTCGTAGCTCTTGCTGATATCCTTCTGGATCTCCAGGCAGGGCTGCGCAACACCGGGTGTGTAGGCAAGCGAAAGATCCTCTTTTGTTTTTACCGGAACGCGGGAGACCACCTCGATCTTCCCCTTCCACTCCTCGTGAAGCCGTAATGATTCTGAAGCGTAATCCATTGATTCCCTCCTGCTGATATGTCCTGATTATTTCCAAACAACATCCAACCACAACGGCTTCATCTTGTCAAGAATAATCCGGGGAGGGAGTGCATATTTATGCCGGCAAGTTGTCTCTTCCTGTTCTCCTTCTGTTGTGCTAAGATAGTGCCGGAAGGAGATTATCATTTATGAACACCGTTAAAGTGAAAAAGAAAAGAACTTTCGCGAAGTGGCTTCTGGATGTCTGGCCGGACATCCTTATTCTTGCCGTGCTTTTCGGCCTTATGTTCTCCTGGATGACCCTGCCGGGCCTTCGCGGGATCGGCGGGCCCGACGAGCCCATGCGCTTTGATGTGGTCGAATGGCTCTATGCACATCCCGGACAGCTTCCGCGTGGCGACCTGCCGGAGCTGCTCGATCCGAACTGGGGCTCCTCCTACGCCTTTTATCCGATCCTTTCCTATATGGTCTCGGCGCTCTTTATGAATGTCGCGTCGCTGTTTACGAGCGATCCGGAGATCCTTAAGCTCGCGGCGCGCATGGCCCCCGTTCTCTTCCTCACGCTCGCCGCATGGTTCACGATCATGGCCGGCAAGCGCCTGTTCGGGAAGGAGACCGGCCGTCTTTTCGCCTGCCTCGTTGTGTTCATGCCCGGCTACCACTACCTCGGGACCTACGTGAACAACGATTCTTTCGCGCTGCTCTGTGCGGCGATGATCCTCTACGCCTGGACGATCGCCCTGACCGAAGGGTGGAACCGGCGCAGCTGCGGACTGTTGTCCGTCGGTATGGGGCTGTGCTTCCTCTCCTATTACAACGCGTATGGATGGATCCTGTTCAGCTTCATCTTTTTCTGTGCCACGATCCTGATCTGCCAGAACCGGCCCATGAAGGAACGCGTCGCGGAGCTCTTTAAGAAGGGCATCCCGATCGCGCTCATCACCCTGGCCCTGTGCGCATGGTGGTTCATCCGCAACGCCATCCTCTACGACGGCGATTTCAGCGGCCGCAAGACTTTTACGATCACGCAGGACCGCTACGCCATCCCGGAGCTCCGCTCCAAGAACAGGCCTTCGATGCGTGACCGCGGCTGGAGCTTTTTCGAGTTGTGCCTGTACCAGGATCCCGGATGGCCGCACAACTGGTTCGTCCTCTCCCTGGTCAGCTTCGTCGGCACCTTCGGCATTTTCGACCTGTACATGGACGAGACGGTCAGCAAGCTGTACATCCTGGTCATCGCATTCTTCTTCATCGCGTGCATCGTCCTGCTCAGCCCCTTCAGCCTGCACAGCAGAAAGGTCCGCACCGAGCAGAAAACAACGGGGGCGCAGCGCATCACCGTCAAAACGATCACCAGGGAGCGCGCTTACAGCAAGGAAGGCTTCTTCAATCTGTGCATGCTCGGGGCCCTGATCACGCCCTACATCATCTTCGCCTACTACGCCTACACGATCGACCTGCAGGCGCAGGGCCGCTACTTCATCAACGCAGTCTACCCGCTCATGTACTTTGTGACGCTCGGCATCCGCGCCGTCTGCGACCGGGTCTGCAGCAGCGATCTGATGCGCCGCCTCGTGCCGACCCTCCTGGCCGCCGCGTGGACCATCGCCGCCGTGCTGAATTACATGCTGATCGTTGTCCCGGCCTATTCATAAACGCAGGAAACATCACAAAAAAGGAAGCTCCGCATGGAGCTTCCTTTTTAATTCTGCAGAAGGCTTCGCCGGCGTCCTATTCCGCGATCCCGCCGATCACCCTGCAGACGGTCTCTTTGCAGGCGCCCGGTCCCGCGATCATCTGGCGCAGCAGGTCTTCGATCTTTTCGCCGACGCCCATTTCGTAGAGGTCGCAGAAGAAGATCTTCTCGTTGGAGAGGATCGGACGAAGCTGGTCGGTCAGGCTCTCCGGCTCGCCGAGGCGGACGGTGGAGAGGGCTTCGTGGATCTTAGCAGCGAGCGGATCCGGCGCGAGGACGTATTCTTTCCCGTTGTCGTCAATGCCCATCAGGTAGCGCATGTAGCCGGCCAGTCCGAGCGGGATGGCCGTCAGTCTTTCGGCGCTGCCGTACTTTTTATGGTAAGCCATGATGGTGATGCCGAAGCGCACGCCGAGGCCCTGGGACTCGTCCGTGCAGAGCCGCAGATTCGTGTCGCCCAGGTAGCGGTTCGGGAAGCGGTCCCCGAAGAGCTCATCCGTGAACGCTTTCGGCGAGATGATGCCGGGATCTTCGATCATCGGCATGCCCTCTTTGTAGGCCACGATCTTTCCCATCTTCATCATGACCGGGTCGTCCAGCAGATCCGCGAAGAGATCGAAGCCCCTCACAACGCCGATCGGCCCGAGGGCGGAATGCACCGGGTTGAGGCAGGCCGTGACCTTCATGCGCTCCGCCTTGTTGACGGTGTCGCGGTCGGCAAGGTAGACGCCGAAGCCCTTCTCCAGCGCCGGCCTCCCGTTCGGGAAGGTATCCTCGATCGCAAGATACTGCGGCTTTTCCGCGTTGATGAACGGAGCGATATAGGTGCGCTTTCCGGTCTCGAGGGGCTGCATATCCTCCACCCCGAGCGCTTCCAGGTCATCGGCGATCTCTGTCGAAGGCCGGGGTGTGATCTTATCGATCATCGTCCACGGGAAAGCGATCTTTGCCGGATCCTCCAGATAGTCGAGGAAGGCCGCATCCGCGTATCCGCGGGCGATCCATTCCTTTGCCATCGTGGTGACCGAGGCCTTAAGGAGATCTCCGTTGTGGGAACAGTTGTCCATGGAGACCAGCGCCAGCGGCGCCGCGCCGCTAATGAAACGCTCCAGGAGCATGGCGGCAACAATGCCCATCGCCCCGGAGACGTGGTCCGGCCCCCCTTCGATGTCCTTCTTTACATAGGGAAGGAAATTGCCGGCGGGATCCGTCAGGGCATAGCCCTTCTCGGTGATGGTGAAGGAAACGATCTGGAGGCTTTTGGCCGTGAAGATCTCCTTCATCCGCTTCCATGCCGCCGCGTCCGCGGACTGCGCCTTGACGGCCTCCGCGAGCGAGCCGAGCACCTTGTATTCCCTTGTCCCGTCGCCCTTCAGGATAACGCTCAGCGCCAGGTTGTCGTAGGGCGCGTAGATCTTGTCGACGACGTCATAATCAAAAGTTTCTATGCAGGTCAGGCCCGTGTCCAGGACGCCCTGCTCGATCAGACCGTCCGCGATGCCGCCGATGAAAACACGGAAGATGTTCCCGATGCCGAAATGGACCCACCGCGGGGCCTTCCGGCCTTTCTCCTGCACTTCTTCCACATCATAGCCCGGGAGGGTGATCCCCGCAGCGGCCCAGGCGTTCCGGTCTCTGATCCCTTCTAATGTCATTTTCATAATTTGCTCACCTCCGTCTGCATTTTTGTCTGTGGCTTTGTATGATAATTATACTGCTGTTTTATATGCTTGTGTATGCCGTTTCGATCCAGCGGCGGGTGATTTTGATGACTTTTTTCAGGTTCTTGATGTCGGTCAGGGCGTCGCCTGTTTCAAGGGAATGATTGGCATCCGGAACCACTGTGAGCGGGATGTTTTTTTCCATGCAGCCCCGCTCTATATCCTCATCCGCAGCCCATGGATCGGCGGTCCCGTGGAAGGCGATCCCGGTGCCCGCGGGAGCGAGCGCAAAGGTCTCTTTCAGCGGCGTATAGTAGACATGCCTGGCCGGCAGATCCCGGTCTGCCGCGTAGGCCGCCGCCACGCAGGTGCCGATGCTCTTCGAGAAGAACAGGATCTCTCCCCTCTCCTCCCACCGCACGTCCTTCAGGATCTCCCCGGTCTGGCGAAGAGCGCTCTCAAAAGCCTCCCTCATCTTTTCGGCATCGCCCTTGATGCCCGGTTTGAAATTGCCGTAGGGGACCTCCAGGATCTCAAACCCCGCCCAGGCCGCCAGCTTTTTGGAATAGTAGAGAAGCGGTTTATCGGTGTGATAGCCGATGCCCGGAAAAATGACTGCTGTTTTCAACTTGTTCATGCGCGTCATCCCCTCCTGAGGGCTTCCATCACGGCATCCAGTGTTTCTTCCACGGATCTGCCGTCCTCTTTTACGGTGATATCGGCAAAACGCTCATAGAGCACGGTCCGCTCCCTGTATAGCTCCTTCAGCGTCTGCCCTTCGCGCAGCACGACGCCGCGCCCCTTCAGGTTCCGGAGCCGCCTGCGCAGGACCCGCAGGGAAGCCTCCAGATAGACCACGGTCCCGTTTTCTTTCATGCGCTCCATTGCCTCCGTGCCGTACACGGCGCTGCCGCCGGTCGCGACCACTGCGCCCGCCGCCGAGCCCGCCAGATCGCGGCACACCTCATTTTCTATCTCCAGGAAACCGTCGATTCCCTTTTCCTCGATGATCTCCGGCAGCAGTTTATTCTCCCGCCGCTGGATCACAAGATCCGCGTCGATAAAGTCTCTTCCGAGCTGCTTTGCCAGGATGACGCCCACGGTGCTTTTTCCCACGCCGGGCATGCCGATCAGGAAGATCCCGCCGTCTTTTTTTATTCTGTCGCTCTCCAAACTCACTTCCTGCCTCCGGTTTCCGCTATTATCTTTCCGCCTAGTATATCCGGCAGCCGCCCCTGCGCCAGGTCCTCCCACTCCACGACTTCTATGTACAGCTCCTTGGCGCGCAGGCGCATCAGGGAGCGGCTCTTTGTCGCGTTCGCGGAGGTCACGATCATCGCCCGTGACTCTTTGCCGCCGAAGCGGTCGCGCAGGACGGCAAGCTCGTTGAGCGCCTCCGTTTTGATCTCGCAGGTCTTGCAGCTGATAAACAGGGGGCGGATTCCCCGGATGGCCATTACGTCGATCTCGTTCGTGACGGCGTTCCTCTGTGACTGGCCGCCCTCCCAGTTTACGACGGCGCTCATCTCCACGTCGTCAAAGCAGCCTGCCTCCAGGCAGTCCCTGTAGACCTTCAGCTCCAGCACCGCGCCGATGTCGCGCAGCCAGAAGCGCACGGACTCATCCGCGAACCGGAAGGAGACCGCCTCCTGCGAAAGCTTGAGATCCCGGATCAGCCCGCTCCCGTGGAGCGCGCGAAGCAGCTGCTCATCGACACTGACCATACTGTGATCCGCCATGATGGTCCTTTTCCCGGCGGCCTCCAGGCAGCCGTGCTCCGATGAGGAGATCTGCTGCATATAGAGGATCTGGGAGCGCCACCCTCTTCTGAATTTCTTATAGATCTCAAACAGGGCATCGATCTGATCCAGGCGCTCGGTCAGGCGCACGCCGGCAGATCTCCCCTCCAGAAGGCTTCCTCCCGCCATGAGAAAGCAGGAGCGGACGTCCAGTGTGACGCTGCAGGGACAGTCTTTCGCAAACGCGGCGTTTTTGATCTCAAAAAAGGTGTTCTTTTTGAAGCTGTAGGTGTACACCGCCACGTCCCGGTCCGCGCTCACCGCTCCCGCGGCGAACAGCGAAGCGTCCGTCCCGCCGGAGATGTCGATCGCGCAGTCTTCCCTGGAATCCACGATCTCCCGGAGCGTCCTCTCCACCCTGGAGGCGTCCAGCAGACTGACCTGCACCAGCGTCAGCTTCACCCTGCATCCCCTGTACTCAAAATATTTCTCCAGCGAGCTTTTCAGCGCCTTTACGGAGGCAAGCTCCGGAGGGCACAAAAGTACCGTCTCCTCCGGCCGGAACATCTCGGTCCCGATCACATTTTTGACCGGGCTGTTGTCGTAAAGTTCAATCAGTGTTTTCATAAAAAAAGTGTATCACAGGACGAAAATCAGCGTCAACATTGACCCTCTAATTTACGATGTGATACAATTTTTCCAGGAAAAACCGTTTTTGACAAGGGAGGTGTCCCGCGATGGCAACGATCATGGGAATTCCGGGACTGAAGACATTCTATCTGATGCAGATCCTTCTGGAGCGGTCCGATGAAGAGCACCCGCTGAACGCGTCTGCGCTGCAGAAGATCCTTGACCGGGAGTACGGTGTGACCGTCAACCGCACCACGATCTACTCGGATATCGCCAAGCTGGAGGATTTCGGCCTGGATATCGTCCTCTGCGACGGGAAGACCAAGGGCTACTATATCGGTTCGAGGCAGTTCGAGCTGGCCGAACTGAAGCTCCTGGTGGACGCTGTGCAGTCCTCCAAATTTATCACGGAGAAAAAATCCCGGGAGCTCATCGCCAAGCTGGAGACCCTCTGCAGCCAGAATGAGGGAAAGCAGCTGAGCAACCAGGTGATGATCTACCGGCGGGCCAAGACTTCGAACGAGACCATCTACTACAACGTAGATATGATCCACACCGCCATCTACCAGAACAGGCAGATCGCCTACCAGTACGTCGAGTGGACCGTCCGGAAGGAGACCGAGCTGAGGCACGGCGGCGCCTTCTCCGAAGTAAGCCCGCTGCTCCTCATCTGGGATGATGAAAACTACTACCTGATCGCCTACGATGAAAAAGCGGAAAAGATCAAGCACTACCGCGTAGACAAGATGCGCAGCATGCGCATCCTCGAACAGGAGCGCAGCCCCCGCGCCCTCGAAGAACAGGTCGACCCCGTCGACTTTTCCAAAAAGACCTTCGGCATGTTCGGCGGCGAGGATTCCGCCGTCCGCTTCACCGGCAAAAACGAGCTTGCCGGCGTTCTCCTCGACCGCTTCGGCACCGACATCTGGATGCGCCCCCTGGACGACGGGCACTTTACCGCCCAGGTCACCGTGACCGTCAGCCCCCAGTTCTTCGGCTGGCTCACCGCCATCGGAAGCGGCCTGAAGATCACCGGCCCCGAAGAAGTCAAAGAAAAATACCGCGCCTACCTGGAGGACATCCTGGAAAGTGCCGGCAAATAAGATCGATTTTCAAGGAAAAAAGGCGTCCCGATCCGGGACGCCCTTTTTTCTGGAAGGTATTTTTTTAGTTTACTGTACGAAACCTGCGTTTACATATCCGGAAGCACCCAGCTTCGCGCTGTAAACTCTGATGTAGCTGCCATAGGTCTGGCCGTCCAGACGCTCAA
>CAJOLD010000039.1 GCA_905235435.1 uncultured Lachnospiraceae bacterium | reverse complement strand
AAGGCCATGTCCCCCAAATGCACTGCCGGGCAGGCAGCCCACCTGGAAGGATTTCCCAATATGCACTGCCTGACCCAAAATAGGCTTACGGATCAAATGGCTGATTCCCCAAAGTGGTCTGCCCGGCCTTTTTCAGATGGCAGTGCCGGGAGGCGATTTCCCCCAACTGCGCTGCCCGTCGCGAAATGACGGGCAGTGCAGTTGGCCCCATATCAACATCTGGTCTGCCCGGCGCGGAAATTTTGAGTCCCGGCGCGGTATTGAACTCGGCAAGTCAATAAAAAATAGTCGCGACAAGCTTCTATTCCTACCGGCAGCCGGCGGCCGCGGGACTTGGGGGTAGCATATCATTGCTTAGCGCGCCCTGCATTTTAAAAGCCCGGCTTTTACAGCCGGGCTTTTCACCAGGTATCCTGAAGTATCCTAATACCCTCTGCCGCTGAGCAGCTCCTGATCCGTGCTGGATGTGAAGAATTGCTCGTTGGTGAGGATCTTGAGGGCCCTCGTGTTCCCGCCGAGGATCTCGCGGGCCTCCTCCATAATGGCAGGGCCGAGGAGCGGCGTGCATTCCGCGACGGCGTTCAGTTTGCCGCTGCGCAGCGCTTTGAGCGCGTCGCGCGTGCCGTCGACGGACATGATGAGCACGTCTGCGCCGGGCATGACGCCGTATTCTTCGAGGGCTTCCACGGCCCCCAGCGCCATGTCGTCGTTGTGCGCGTAGATCGCGTCGAAGTCCAGGCCGTTCTCCTCCAGATAGGCAGCGACTTCCTGCTTTCCTTTCTCCTTGCTGAAATCGCAGGGCAGGCTGGCGCAGACGACAAAGTTTTCGTCTTTGTCGAGCTCTTCCATGAAGCCCGCGTGCCTGTCTCTGGCGGGCGAGGAGCCCTCGGTGCCGAGAAGCTCGAGGACCTGCACCTGGCCGGTGCCGATCCGCTCGCGCAGGAGCCAGTCCGCGCATTTCCTGCCTTCTTCCTGATAGTCCGCGCCGATAAAGCAGTCGTAGAGATCGATGGGCGCGTCCACGCCGCGGTCACAGAGGATGACCGGGACCCCTGCCGCTTTTGCTTCCCCGAGAACGGTCTCCCAGCCCTCGGCGACAACGGGCGAAACGGCGATAATATCCATCCCCTCGCGGATGAAGGCGCGCACCTGCGCCTCCTGGGAGGCGAGATCCGGCTCTGTCGCCGCCAGGGTGACATCAATGCCCTCGCGCTTCGCGGTGTTCAGAATGGACGTCGTGTTCGCCACGCGGAAGGCCGAATCCTCGTCGATCTGCACATAGCCCATGTGGATCTCCAGCTCTGCGGGAGCCTCCCCGGCGCGCTCGCTCTTTTCTCTGTACACCCTGGCGTCCGCCGCCCGAAGAGGCGTGCTCCTCAGGATGAGCTGCTGCGGCGGCTGGGTATCATTTTTCAGAAATTCCATCGCCGCGCTGACCGCCTCGCGGCCGCCGGTCGGACACTCGATCAGGGCAGCATAGTCCCCGCTCTCCAGCAGATCGAGGTTCTCGACGTCCCCCGAATCATCCACGACGACAACGGCGATATCCCTGCGGTCCAGGCGGACCAGCGCGCGGCGGATGCCCTGCGCGACCGTATCCGTGTGCGCGAAGATGACGCCCACGCCGGACAGGTATTCCGGGTGCGCCATGAGCTTGTCCTCCGCGGCGTCCTTCGTCGCTTTCTCCAGGAGGACCTTATTGCTGTAATGCCCCGCCTTGTTCACATGTTTTTCAAAGGCCCTGCTTCGCTCCTCACTGATGTAGGAGGCTTCGCCGATCTCCAGGATGCCCTTGTAATACGCTTCGTCCACGATCTCTTCGACCAGGACTGCCCCCTGCTCGCCGACCAGGATGTTGTCCGGGCCGATAAATTCGGTATAGTCAAAGCCCTCAACGCCGCGGTCCATCACGATCACGGGGATCTGCCCGTAGACCCGGGCGATCACCGGCGTCATCTGGTCCACGTCCGTCGGGGTCACGATCAGCAGATCGATCCCGTCCTCCAGCAGGCGGTTGATATCCTCCTTCTGCTTGGCGGCGGACCCGGACGCGTTCCGGAAGATGAACCGCGTGTTCTCAAGGCCGGCCGCGCTGTCCTCCAGCTCCTCCCTGAGGACCTCCCTCCAGCGGACGCTCTCATCCGCCATGGAGACGCCCACGAGGTATTTGACCTGCGCCTTATGCACGCCCCGGGAGCAGCCCGTGACAAGAAGGCCGGCGGTCAGCGCAAGGGCCATGAGGAGAAGTGCCCGGATCTTTGGCCCGCGGCGCTCATTCTTCTTTTTCATCCTCGCCCTCTCCGATCCGTATGGATCTCCGGTATTCTCCGGGAGATATTCCCATCGCTTTCTTGAATACGTTGCTGAAGTAATACTGCGTCGTGTATCCTGTCTGCTCCGCGATCTCATAGAGACGCAGGTTCGGATCCGCCAGCAGCGCCATCGCGCGCTTCAGCCTCTGCCTGGTCAGATAGGACACAAAGGTGATGCCCGTCTGGCTGTGGAAAAGGCGGCTCAGGTACTGCGGGGAGACGTGCAGCTCCTCGGAGACGGAGAGCAGGGAGAGCTCCGAATCTCCCATCTCGTCCTCCACAATGTGGATGGCCTCCAGCACCAGGGTCGAATAGTTGCCCTGGGCCGTCAGCTCCTCCTCGCCGTTCTGCATCAGTTCCGGCATGCTCTCCAGGTTGTCCCCGTGAAGCAGGCAGACCAGCGCCTCCATGTTAAAGGATTCACGCAGGCGGGCATAGAGCTCGCGCGTGATCTCGGTCCATATCTGCTCCGGCTTGAAGCGCCGCGTGATGACCGCGAGATGGTCGGAAGGCAGCTGGACGAGGATGCTGTCGCCCCTTTTGTCCATCTCCTCCCGGATCAGGTCCTGGCAGGCCAGCATGATGAGGTTCGCGTCGTCCTCGGCGCGGCCTGACATCTCCGTATTCTCGCGCAGGGCGATCAGCAGCATATCGTACTTTTCCGGAATGTCCAGCTTCAGATATTTCAGCTGGTCGTCGATCTCCACGCGGTCCAGCTCGTCGTTGATCCACCGCTCAAAGAACTGATTCACCAGATAATCATGATGGAGCTCCAGCTCCTTCTCGGCCCAGGAGATGTGGCGGTTGCGAAGCTGCTCCTCCTCCATGCGCCGCGCGAGCTTGTCGAGCAGCGCCTTGAAGTCCTTCTCCGACACCGGCTTTAAGACGTAATCATCCACGTCGAGCCGCAGCGCGCGCTGCGCGAATTCAAATTCATCGTAGCCCGTGACGATCACGATCCGGATCTGGGGCATCTCTTTTTTCAGCGTCTCCACGAAGGTGAGCCCGTCCATGAAGGGCATGTTGATGTCCGCCAGGATCAGGTCCGGCCTGCATACTCTTGCCATATCCAGGGCCTCCTCGCCGTCCTCGGCGAGGGCACAGACCTCGAACCGGTCGTCCCCTTTAAAGAAGCTCGCCAGTCCCTGCCGGATCCTCATCTCGTCGTCCGCGATCAGTACCTTAAACATTCTCCTGCTCCTCCCTCGTGATCAACTCCATTGGTATCAGTATACTGACAGAGGTATAGACACCCTCCTCGCTCTCAATGACCGTGCGGCTGCCTTCCCCGTAGAAGAGGCGCACGCGCTCCGCGATATAGTACATGCCGAACCCGATGCTCTGTCTGTCGCCGCCGGGCGTATCCAGCTGCTGCTGGATCTCTTCCAGCTTGTCGGGCGGGACGCCCGCTCCGTCGTCACGGACCGTCAGCCGGAAGATGTCGCCCTCCGGCCCCGCGGTGATGAGGATGGTGCCTCCTCCGCGCTTGAGCTTGATGCCGTGATAGATCGCGTTCTCGACAAGGGGCTGCAGGATCAGCTTCGGAACCAGCACATCCTCCCACTCGGGGGCGATGTCGATCCGGTAGGTGATCTTCTGTCCGTACCTCGCCTTCTGGATGTACAGATAGTTCGCGACGTGGTTCTTCTCATCCCGCAGCGGGATATTGTCGCGGCCTCTGGAGAGGCCCAGCCGGAACATGTTGGTCAGCGCCTCCACCATCCGCACGACCTCCTCGGTCTGGCCGTCCCTGGCCAGCCAGTTGATCGTATCCAGCGTATTGTAAAGGAAATGCGGCTTGATCTGTTCCTGCACTCTCTGCAGCTCCGCCTCCAGCCTGATCTGTTTCTCGACCTGCAGCGTGTTGACCAGCTCGTCCATGCGGAAGACCATCCGGTTGAAGTGGGTGGCCAGCTGGCCGACCTCGTTCGTATACGGAACGTCCAGCTGGGCGGTGAAGTCTCCCTCCTCCACGCGGTCCATGAGGTCGCTCATCGTCTCGAGCATCTGAATGCTCTTCCTGGAAAAATACATGGAGGCCGCTGTCACGAGCGCCGCGAAGATCAGACCGCCAAGCAGCAGGATCTGCATGATCCTGTCGCGGCCCTGCTCATAGCTCGCGGAGGGGATGGCGCAGACGGTCTGCCATCCCGTGAAAGCGTTTTCCGCGCTCGTCAGCAGATACTGCTCCCTGTCCACCTGAACGATCGTATAGCCCTCCAGGGAACCTTGCAGCACTTCGCTGTCAATTCTGTATACAACGGGGTTGTCCGGCGCATAGAAGATATTTCCGGAATGATCCACGAAGAACATGAACCCTTCGCTTCCTCCGAAAAGTCCCTGCATCCGTTCATCGATGACGGAGCGCCGAACGTCCAACAGGAGAACGGCGTCCTTTCTGATCTCCGAGCGCGCCGGCCCCCGCTCCGTGATCGTAAAGGACCGCGCCATCGAGAGCAGGTTGTCCTCCTGCTCATTGGTGTTCCGGATGATCTTCCGCCCGCTCGGCTCCTCGATGATGATCGTCTTTCCGTTCGCGGCCTCCGCCGCCCTGTACCAGTCTTCATCCGCAAGACTGTCGCGGGAGACGCGCTCGATCCCCGCCGCGAAAACGATGTCGTCGGCAGTCACCGCCGTAATGCCCGCAATATCCCTGTTCTCCGCGTAGAGTCCTTCCGCGACGTTTTCCAGAAGATCCATGTAGCCGACGCTTCTCGGCGCGGTCAGCGCGCTCACATAGTAATCGATCACCTCATCGGGAGTGCGGAAATAGGTGTCCAGCGCGCTGTTCATCCTGGAGACCATCTGGTCCGCCTTCGAAACGGCCTCCGCCCTGTCCGTCCGGAACATGTAGGTGCCGACCAGCAATGCCGAAAGCGCATAAGGAATCAGGGCTCCCGCAAGAAACATCACAAGGAGCCTGGTCCGGTAGCTGATATTGTAATAGGCGTTCTTTATGTGCCGCAAAACGGGCTGCCCTCCCACAAAGGATCCCGGCCGCGCGGGATCGACTGTTTACTCGATACTAATATAATAACTCAAAAACCCTCTCCTGCATAGCAGAAGAGGGTCATGAGCCCCATTCAGGGATAAAAGGAAGAATACTGAAGAAAGAAGTAATCTGATAAAAATGATCCTCTTATCTGATCGAGATCTCGTCGATGAGCTTCAGTTCCTCATCGGAGAACGCCGTATTCTGTACGGCCGCGATATTGTCGAGGATCTGCTGCGGCTTCGATGCCCCGATGAGCACGCTTGTCACGATCCCGTCACGCAGGATCCATGCCAGCGCCATCTGCGCCAGGGTCTGGCCGCGGCCTGCCGCGATCTCGTTCAGCGCCTTGATCTGAGCAAGGCGGTCTTCCGTAAGGGCTCCCTCCTGGAGGAAGCGTCCGTCGGTACGGATGCGGCTGTCAGCAGGAACACCGTTCAAATACCTGTCGGAGAGCATTCCCTGCGCCAGCGGCGAGAAGGCGATGATGCCCTTGCCAAGCCGGCGGGATGTCTCTTTCAGGCCGTTCTGTTCGATGGTCCTGTCAAAGATTGAATATCTGTTCTGGTTGATGACAAACGGAACACGAAGATCTTCAAGGATGGCTGCCGCCTTCTCAAGCGTCGGGCCGTCGTAATTGGAAAGACCTGCGTACAGCGCCTTTCCGCTCTGAACTGCCGTCGCCAGAGCACCCATGGTCTCCTCCAGCGGCGTTTCGGGGTCCATCCTGTGGTGATAGAAGATATCCACATAATCGACGCCCATCCGCTGCAGGCTCTGGTCAAGGCTTGCAAGCATATATTTCCTGCTGCCCCAGTCTCCGTAAGGGCCGTCCCACATCAGGTAACCGGCCTTCGTGGTGATGATCAGCTCATCTCTGTAAGGCGCAAGATCCTCTTTGAGGATCCTTCCGAAGTTGATCTCGGCGCTTCCCGGCTCGGGGCCGTAGTTATTGGCCAGATCGAACTGCGTGATGCCGTTGTCAAAAGCAGTGCGGCAGAGGAGCCGCATATTGTCGTAAATTCCGGTATCACCGAAGTTGTGCCACAGTCCCAGCGACACAGCGGGCAGTTTAAGCCCGCTTCTGCCGCACCTGGGGTAGCTCATCGATGCATATCGGCTCTCAGATGCCTGGTACATCGTATGATCTCCTTATAGAGCATAACTGCTTCGTGAAACGTTGATCCGTATTATTTCTTCGCGATGTACTTTCTGATATCCAGAGAGATAGCAGCGAAGATGATGATGCCGAGTGCGATGTACTGCGCATCGGGGGTGACGCCCAGGAACTGAAGGGCTGTCTTCAGGAACTCGAAGACCGCAACACCGATGATAGCGCTGGATACTTTGCCTCGTCCACCGGTAACGGAGACGCCGCCGATGGTACAAGCAGCGATTGCTTCCATCTCGTAGCCGAGACCGGTGTTGATGTTTGTTCCGCCGGATTTGCATGCAAGCATGAAGCCGGCAAGGCCGTACATCATAGCAGCCTTCATGTAGATCAGAAGGAGCGTCTTCTTGACGGGCACGCCGGCGACCTCAGCAGCCTGAGGATTGCCGCCGATGGCATACATGTATTTGCCGTGGCGCGTCATGTTGAAGATGAACCAGGTGAGGATCAGGATCCCGATCGCGATCCAGATCAGGGAGGACAGTCCAAGGAACTTGGTGGAGGCGATGGCCGTGAAAGAGGACACATAGCCGCCGACAGGGCTGCCGCCCGTGAAGATAAGGCTGATACCGTAAACGATCTCCATCATAGCCATGGTCGCGATGAAAGGCGGAACCGAAAGGTAGGCGATGAAGAAACCGGTGATGGCGCCGAAGCAGCCCGTGATGCACATGGTGATGATGACCACCAGGAGCGGGTTCATCGGCTCAAGGTTCGGGAAGAATTTTCCCGCATAGTCAACTCTCTGCACCAGAGAACCTGCGATACAGGAACCGAGACCGATCATACGTCCTGCGGAAAGGTCGCAGCCTGCCGTGATGATACATCCGGCAATACCGCAGGCGATGACCAGACGGTAGCTCATCTGGGTCAGAATATTGGTCAGGTTGTTCGGGCGAAGGAAGTTAGGCCGCACCACGCTGGTATAAGCTACGAGCACCAGCATGATGAGGATAACGCCGTAGTTGATCAAAAAATCTTTTACTGTTAACTTCTTTTTCATGACATACATCCTTCCTGTCATTCAAAACGCGTTGCGAAGTCCATGACGGTCTCCTGCGTCATATCTTCTTTCCGTGAAATCTCTCCGGTCAGTTTACCGGCACACATGACATATACTCTGTCGGACATACCGAGAAGCTCGGGCATTTCGGAAGAGATCATGATGATCGCCTTCCCCTGTCTCGCAAGATCGCGCATGATCTCATAGATCTCATGCTTGGCGCCGACGTCGATACCTCTGGTCGGCTCATCCATGATGAGGATATCCGGGTCGTTGGCCAGCCATCTGGAAACGATGACCTTCTGCTGGTTACCACCGGAAAGGTTCGCGATCTGCGTGCTGCTCGACGGTGTCTTGATCGAAAGCTTATCGATGCTTTCGTCCACGATCTTGTTGATCGCCTTGTGATCAAGCACAATGCCTGTTTTCAGATGCTTGTCGTAAACGGTCACGCCAACATTATCCTTGATGGAAAGGCATCCGAAGATACCGTTTCCGCGGCGATCCTCGGTGATCATGCCGATACCGACGTCCATGGCGTCTCTCGGCCTGCTGATCTGCACTTCTTTTCCGTTGACCTTGACCGTTCCGCCGCTCAGATGGCGGATACCGAACAGTCCTTCCATAGCCTCTGTACGCTGAGCGCCGACCAGGCCGCCGAAGCCTACGATCTCACCCTTGCGCACGGTGAAGGAAATGTCCTGGAAAGATTTCTCATGAATGGAGGAAAGATGCTCTACCTCCAGCGCAACTTCGCCGATCTCGGCATCCGCGGGCGGATAGATCTGCGTCAGCTGACGTCCGACCATCATGGAGATGATGTCGTCCGTTGACATTTCGTCCGCCTTCCAGGTGCCGACATACTGGCCGTCACGCATGATCGTTATATCGTCGGCGATCCGTTTGATCTCATCCATCTTGTGGGAGATATAGATCATGGAAACGCCGTCATCGCGGAGTTTTTCCATAATGCGGAAGAGCTGTTCCACTTCGTTGTCTGAGAGCGAGGAAGTGGGCTCATCAAGAATGATAACTTTCGCATTATGGGAAACCGCCTTCGCGATCTCCACAGACTGCATCTGGCCGATGGAGAGTGTGCCGAACTGCGCTTTGGGATCGAAATCCAGGCCAACCTCCTTGAGCCAGTAGCTGGTATCTTCGTACATCTTTTTGTGGTCGATGACCTTCATCGGACCGACCTTCTTCGTCGGATATCTTCCGATGAAGAGGTTCTCTGCCACGTTCCTCGCGGGAACGGGCTGCAGTTCCTGATGCACCATTGCCACGCCCATTTCCATGGCGGTGTCAGGATCGGTAATATTCACTTTTTCACCTTCAAGGTAGATCTCGCCGCTGTCCATTTTGTAAATGCCGAAGAGGCATTTCATCAGCGTCGACTTACCTGCACCGTTCTCACCCATCAGGGCATGAACAGTCCCCGGTCTGACCGCAAGGTTAACTTCATCGAGCGCCTGCACGCCGGGGAACGCTTTGGAAATCTTCTTAAGTTCCAATCTGTATTCTGATGCCATAATTCTTCACAACCCCCAGGGAAAAGGGTACGGGCAGCAAGCTGCCCGTACCGTTCAGTGATCCTTTCGGATCTGCATTAATTACTGAAGCAGAGCCTTGATATCTTCTGCATTCTCCTTGGTAACCTTGACATAATCGCAATACTGCTGTACATCCTGAGCCTCGCCGGCAAGGAAAGCGATAGCAGCATCAGCAGCGCCGTCAGCCTGAGCAATGTGGTTGTTGAAAACAGTACCGGTCATGGAGCCATCGATAACATCATCAATAGCCTCGTCCAGAGCGTCAACACCTACAAGATAGATGTCCTCGCCTACGGTACGGCCAGCAGCCTTGATAGCTTCCAGAGCGCCAAGAGCCATAGCATCGTTGTTGCAGAATACAACCTCAAGATCATCAGCGAACTGAGCCAGGTCGTTGGTCACGATACGGTTGCCTTCTTCCTGCTGCCAGTTACCGATCTGGGTATCACGAAGAGCGTTGACCTCAAGACCAGCTTCCTCAACTGCCTTGATGGAGAACTCGGTACGATACTGAGCATCGCTGTTAGCCGGATCGCCCATTACCATAACATAGTCAACTTTGCCGTTGCCGTTGAAGTCGATGGCATCGATGCCGAGGTCAGCAATGATCTCGCCCTGATAGGTGCCGGACTGACGAGCGTCGCAGCCAACATAGGTAACGTTCCAGCCGTTGTCAGCCCATCTCTGCTCTTCGGACTCTTCCGGCTCACGGTTGATGTAAACAAGCGGGATGCCAGCAGCAACGACCTTATCGGTAACGGTCGGAGCGTTGGACGGGTCAACCAGGTTGATGATCAGAGCATCAACGCCGTCAGCGATGAAAGCATCGATCTGGTTGGACTGCTCGTTGATATCGTTCTTACCATCCTGGATGGTGATGTTCTCAGCGGTGAAGCCCTGATCTACCAGGTAGTTCTCAAGTTCGCCACGGAACAGGGTCATGAAGTTATCAGCAAACTGATAAATGCAGATGCCGACCTTCTTGTCCGCAACATCAGCTTCCTCGGCAGCAGCCGGGATAGCGCACATTGCAGTGCCGATAAGAGCAGCTGACAGAGCGATGCCAAACCATTTCTTACTCATAAAATAAAACCCTCCTTTGTAAAGGTACACCCCGGGGTACGCCCCTTCTTTGGCCGCCCGGGAAACTTTAATATACAATACTGAGTTTACCTCAGACAGGCCGGAAATTCTTTTCATTTCCTTAACCGAAACGGTTTAAAAAAAGATAATTCTTTTTATTGCAAAAAACCGCTTCTTCCGAAGTGCCCGCAGCTGCTGTATTTACGACTGTATGCGCCTTTTCAGCCACGCGCACCACTCCGGGATCCCCTCCCCTGTTTTCGCGCTGACGGGGATGACGGCGGCGGCCGGATTCCGCTCAAGAATGGCCGCTCTGCAGGCCTCCATGTCAAAGTCAAAATAGGGTAGAACGTCCGTCTTGTTGATCAGTACGAGCTCGCTGACCTGGAACATCAGCGGGTACTTGAGGGGCTTGTCGTCCCCCTCCGGCACGCTCAGCAGCATGACGTTCGCGGACGCCCCGGTGTCAAACTCGGCGGGGCAGACCAGGTTCCCGACATTTTCAAGGAAGACCAGGTCCAGGTCTTTCGTCCCCAGCTCCTTTAGTCCCTGTCTGGTCATATCCGCGTCCAGATGGCACATGCCGCCGGTGTGGATCTGGATGGCGCGCGCGCCGGCGTCATTCATCCGCTTCGCGTCCACGTCCGAATCGATATCCGCCTCCATCACCCCGATCTTCAGGCTGCCCCCAAGCTCCTCCAGGGTCCTCTCCAGAAGGGTGGTCTTGCCGGCCCCCGGAGAGCTCATGATGTTCACCAGAAAGGTGTTCTCCTCCCGGAGCGCCTGCCGGAGCCTTTCGGCGTCGGCGTCGTTGTCCTCAAAAATGCTTCTTTTTACTTCTATTACTCTGTAGTCTTCCATCTTCTCCTCCGAATGGCAGCTGTCAGATCACCTGAATATCCCGGATGTTCGTCTCATTTCCGGTCACCAGGTAGGTATGGCCTCCCCCGCACCGGGGGCAGGTCCTCCCGTGCGCGACGGTATCGTAGAATTCCCTGCAGTCCTCGCAGTACGAGGACGCCTTTAAGGTGACGATCTCCAGCGCGCATGACTTCATATATTCGCTCCTGTTTGCGCAGGCCCATTTCCAGCAGTCTTCAAGATAAGAAGGGACGACACCGGAGACCTCGCCGATCTCCAGTGTCACCTTCTTTACCTCTTTTACTTTGTTTGCGGCAGCGATCTCCTCGACCTGCCGGATGATGTGAAAAACGATTCCAAGCTCATGCATATCCGTGCTCCCGCTGCAGTATCCCGGCCCTTCTTCCGGGCGCCTTAAGGCTACTGCATCAGTTCATCAATATTGACGGCGTTGCCCGTATGCGGGTTCTTCCTCCGGGTCTTTCTGCTCTGTTTCTTGTATTTCCTGCGCCGCTCGCGCATGATCTTCGCTTCCTCGCTGTTCCTGTTCGCGATGATCTTCGCGGCCCTCCGGACGGCGTAGGCGGCGAGCCCGGCGACCTTGTCCTCGGCCCTTCTCATATCTGTATTCTCAGGATGATCCCTGACCAGATGGATGGCGTCAAACTCACAGCGCGTGGTGCACAGGCCGCAGCCGATGCATTTGTTCTCATCCACGATGGTGGCGCCGCAGCCCAGGCATCTGGAGGCCTCCGCACGGACCTGCTCCCCGGAGAGGATGCCGCGCGGATCCGCAAAGTCTCCCTCCTCCTGCCCGCAGGCGCGCACCGGCGGCTCCTGCCGCCCGGCGGTGTCATAGGAGTCTATGGCAACGTTCGAGGTATCCAGCGCTTTAAAGAAACGCCTGTCGCGCCCGATCGTCTGGGATACGTTATATTTCGAGACGAACCTCGCAAGCGACTCCGCCGCCTCGTGGCCCTGTCCGATCGCGTCGATCACGAACTTCGGTCCGGTATATACGTCGCCGCCCACAAAGATGCACGGGTCGTCGGTCTGATAGGTGAAGGGGTCCGCCGCCGGGTAGTTCCCGCGGGAGACGCGTACGTTTGTCCCCGCAAGAAGATCTCCCCACTGCACGGCCTGGCCGATGGCGAAGATGACCGTCTTTGCCTTTACCGTGACCGTATCGTCCTCGTCGTAGACCGGGGAGAATTTCCCCGTCTTCGGATCGATGGTGGAAAGACATCTCTTCAGGACGATGCCCTTTACTTTCCCGTGCCTGTCCTTCAGGACCTCTTTGGGACCCCATCCGCAGCCGATCCCGATCCCCTCTTCCTCGGCCTCGCGGATCTCCTCCGGGGAGGCGGGCATGGTCTCTCTCGATTCGAGGCAGTACATGCTGACCTTATCCGCTTTGAATCTGTGCGCTGTCCTCGCGCAGTCGATCGCCACGTTTCCGCCGCCGATCACGACGGCCTCGCCCTCCAGGGTCCTTGTGCTGTCGCCCAGCGCCTTCTCCAGAAAGCTGACGGCGATCTCGGTCCCCTCCGCGTCCTCGCCCGGCACGCCGGGAAGTCTTCCGCCCTGGCAGCCGATGGAGATGTAGAAGGCCTCATAGCCCTGCTGCTTCAGCTGCTCAATGGTGACGTCCCTGCCGACCTCGACGCCGCAGCGGATCTCCACGCCCAGGCTGCGGATCACGTCGATCTCCGCGTCGACGACATCCTTCTGGAGCTTGTAGCCCGGGATGCCGTAGGTCATCATTCCGCCCGGCTTTTCATGCTTTTCAAAGACCGTCGGATGGTAGCCCATCGTGCCGAGATAGTAAGCGCAGGAAAGTCCCGCGGGGCCTCCGCCGATGATGGCGATCTTCTGTGTCCACTCGCCGGTCAGATTGTTCACGACCTTCTTGGGGACATAGCGCGTTTCCGCATGCAGGTCGCGCTCCGCCAGGAACTTCTTCACGTCGTCGATGGCGACGGGTTTGTCGATGGTCCCCCTCGTGCAGGCGTCCTCGCAGCGCTTGTTGCAGACGCGCCCGCAGATGGCCGGGAACGGATTCTCCCGCTTGATCAGGGCCAGCGCCTCGTCATAGCGGCCCTCCTTCGCCATCTTCAGATATCCCTGTACCGGGACATGCGCCGGACATGCCGCCTTGCAGGGCGAGGATCCGGTGCGGTGGGTGTTGACCCTGGCCGTATCCCGGTAGTTCTCATCCCAGGCGTATTTCCCCCAGCGGACCTTGTCCGGGAGGATCGACTTCGGATATTTCACTTCACTGCCGTCGGCGAGCGGAAGCTTCTGCCCCAGCTTTACGGCGCCGGCCGGACAGACCTCCACGCACCGCCCGCAGGCCACGCAGTTTTCTTTCTTCACATTCGCCGTGTACGCGCTCTTCGACATGTTCGGCGTGTTAAAGAGCAGCGAGGTGCGCAGCGCGTTGCAGATCTTCACATTGCAGTTGCAGATGTCGAAGATATGCGAGGAGCCGTCGATATTCGTGATCTGATGCACATACCCGTTCTCCTCGGCGCGCCGCAGGATCTCCAGGGCTTCTTCCTTTGTGATATAGTGCGCGCGCCCCGTCTCCACGGTATAGTCCGCCATATCGCCCAGCTGGATGCACCAGTCGCTTATGTCGTCCGTGCAGCCCTCGCCGAGAACGGCCCTGGAATAGCGGCAGGAGCAGATGCCGGCGGAGATATGGCCCTCATATTTCTGCAGCCAGTAGGAGATCTTCTCCAGCTTGACCGCCTCGTTGCACATGCTCACTTCCTTCTCCACGGGAATGACGTGCATGCCGATGCCGTCGCCTCCCGGCGGGACCATGGCCGTGATCTTTTCGAGCGGAAGGAAGGTCATGCGCTCGAACATGTTTGCCACCGCCGGGTTCTTATCGACCCTGTCCACCGATGAATTGAACAGCTCCGCGCTGCCCGGCACAAAGTAGCTGGTGCGGTAGCGCTTGGTCTTCGGAGCGTTCTTTATGGGGCCGTTGTCATCGTAGTTGTCGCCGTAATCGTACTCCACAAGCCCGTGGGTGCACAGAAGATCCAGCGTCTGTTTAAAAGTGACCGGATCCATGGCATCTTTGTGCTTCTCGTACAGCTGCTCGTAGGTGTACCATTTTCTCTGCTTCATGGAGAGAGCGATATCGACCTCTCTCTCACAGAGGATCTCGCGCAGCCCCCAGTACTCGGCGTCATCCGACCGGATCCCGAGGATCTTGTGCTCCACGTTATCGGTAAGCCTGCGGGCGAGCTCGGCATACTTTTTCTGCAGATCCCGCTCTCCCTGGTATTTGGAGATCGTTTCTGGATTGTTATTATAAGCTTCAGGCATATGGTCTCCTTTCCCTCATCCGGAAATTCCGTATCCCTCTATGACACTTCGACGATTTTTCTTTATTTTTCTTTATTTTCTTATTCTCAGAAGAACCTTCCGACGATATCTCTCGAAGCCGCGCAGGTATCTTCCATGTCGCCGAAGGAAAGGATCTCGCCGGCGTACCAGGTATTGCGCGTTCCCTGCAGGGCGTCGAGCCTGTCATACCAGCCCGCCGCGTAATCCTCAGAGCTGACATGCGGGCAGTAGTAGGTCTCCTGCTCGTACATCTTCTCCTTCACGGGGAAGCCGCACTTCTTCATATCGTCAAGCATCGATGTGATCGTATACTCATAGGAGACATCGGGATCGCCGGTGTGGTTGCGGAGCGCGTAGACGCTGCACGGGCAGTTCGCCCCGAGGTCCTCCCACCTGTGATAGTAGACCATCGCGTGGCCGAGGCGCTCCGGCACCATGTTGTCAAAGATGTAGCCCGAGATCGTCGGGCCGTTACCCTGCTCAAAGGTCCCGATAAAGTCGACATATTTTTCGTGGATGATCTTTCCGAAGAGCTCCTTCTCGGTCTCGTCGGCATCCGCGTAGTTTGCAAAGTAATCAAGCGGCGTGGTAACGATGAGCTTGTCGAAGGTCTCCGTGCGTTCGCCGTTCTCATCCCTGATGGTCACATACACCTTGCCGTCCTCCGGACGCTCCACCTTCACGACCTCCGTATTCAGGTGCGCCGGATTGGCAAGCTTCTTATTGGCCGCCTCGTAGATCGACTGCGTTCCGTCTTTCCACGTCCACAGACGCATCGCGATAAATTCGATGGCCGTCGTCGTGTCCAGATACTTCATGACATAGGCCGCGGGAATCTCATCGAAAAAGCCGTAGCCGAAGGAAGTAAACGGAGCGATCCAGATCTTCTGCACATCCTCAAAGCCGTTCAGCTTGCAGAATTCGCTGAAGGGAAGCGCCAGATCCTTCAGGTGCGGGTTGGTGCCCTTTATGCGGTGCAGCGCCCGGTTCTCCTCCTTGGAAAGGCCGAAATAGGCACCCTGCGCGACCCCGACATGACCGTAGCAGTCATAGCCCTTGTATTTGGTATCCATGACCTCCGTCATCTTTTTCATCTGGTTCTTCAGCTTCAGCAGG
>CAJOLD010000038.1 GCA_905235435.1 uncultured Lachnospiraceae bacterium | reverse complement strand
GGAAGAAAGGCTCATTGCAGCCATCAGATCGGTCTTTTCCTCCGGCAGGCAGTAGATCCCCGCGTGGATCCGCTTCAGAAGCCCCTCTTTCACATAGGCAGAAAGTATGGGCCGCGTAGCGCCAAGCGCAAGCGCCGCTTCGGCCGTGATCATATTGTTATGATCGCCAAGATACTGCGTGAGCTCTTCTTTCAGGACCATGATCTCCCTCCTCTTAAATACATTTAATATGTATGTAATATTTATATAGAAAGTATATGTGATATCTATATAAAAATCAACACTATTCAATTCATGCCCGTGTGGGAATATAAAATAAGAGGCCGCGCAATGCTGCGCAGCCTCATGAATATTTTTGTATAGAAACAAGATCTGATTTCTATATAAATATTATATTGATCCTTTTTACCCTCACGGCGTGTCTCCAGTCGCCTTCCTGATGAACTGTCTCTCGTAGATCACGCCGTCCAGATCGTAATAGTCATCGCCGCTTCCGGGACAGCCGGGATCCATTTTGATAAAACCGTTCTCCATCCTGTAGGTCCCCGAATTATACATCGGGTTTACGAAGCTCGCGTACTGGAAGGTCCCGTCGCTGTGGAACCAGGTGACACTGCACGGCTTTTCAGACCCGTCTTCTGTCTGCAGATCAGAGACAAGCTGTGCCTCGAAAAGGGCATCCTCCTTCGGCACTTCGCCGCTCACCACTTCCTGCTTCAGCCCTCCGAGGATCATGGTGTCGGTGATCGGGCCGTAGAGAGTCTCCTCTTTCCCCTCCGGGACCAGGTACAGGACCCCGTCTCGTATCTCGTAGGGCGTTCCCTCCGTATCTTCCGGACGCTGGTCGTCAACGGTGCAGTAGAACATTCCCTTTGCGCCGTCATGATTATCCTCGTCTTCAGAAGAGGCCGGGATCAGTGTGATGTTCATGACGTCCGCATAGTGGTAATTGAGCGTATAGACCTGAGGCGCTGCCGCGGCCTTTGGAGGCTCCGGAACCTGAAGACCAGGTGCCTCTGTCTCCTCTTCGGCCTGCGCAAAAAGTGCGGGTGATGCGAGCATCAGGCAGCACAGAGCCGCCGCGCCCGCGATCTTTTTCAGGATCTGTTTTTTCATAAACCGGCCTTTCCGTCGCGCGGATCCGTGTCGCAGAACTGGCGTACGCGGATGACGCCGTCGATCTTGCTTAAGCTTTCCTCCGTGTCATAAGGCATCTGGCTGGAGATATCAATGATCGTATATTCGTACGCATCGCGGCTCTTGCTGACGATGTTTTCGATATTGAGACCGTTATTCCCGAAAAACGCGGTGATCTGGGAGATCACGTTCGGGATGTTGCGGTGAAGGATGGCGACTCTTGCCGCTGTCTGGCAGATCCCCGCGTTCAGGTCCGGATAGTTGACCGAGTGCGTGATGTTGCCGTTATCTATGTAATCCTGCAGCTCCTTGACCGCCATGACCGCGCAGTTCTCTTCCGCTTCCTCGGTGGAAGCACCGATATGCGGCAGAACGACGGCGTTCTTCATCTTTGCGGATACCGTGTTCGGGAAGTCGGTGACGTACATCCGGATCTTTCCGTTCTCAAGAGCGGCTGACATGGCTGCCTCATCGACCAGCGCATCCCTGGCGAAGTTCATGAAGACGGCACCCTCGTGCATATAGGAGATCTGCTCCTCTCCGATCATGCCCTTTGTGGAAGGCATGAAGGGAACATGAATGGTGATGTAATCCGCGACTTTGCAGACATCCTCGAGCTGCGGCGCGTAATGGACCTGCGGGGAAAGATGCCATGCGGAACCGACGGAGAGATACGGATCATAGCCGTATACTTCCATCCCGAGCTCCACGGCCGCGTTCGCGACCAGGACGCCGATCGCTCCGAGGCCGATGACACCCAGCTTTTTGCCGCTGATCTCATGGCCTGAGAAAGCCTTCTTGGCCTTTTCGGCGTTTTTCTTGATATCCGGGTCATCTGTATTGTCTTTGACCCATGCGGCGGCGTCCAGTACGTTTCTGGAGGCCATCAGCATGCCGGTAAGCACAAGCTCCTTGACGGAATTTGCGTTCGCGCCGGGTGTGTTAAAGACCACGATGCCCTCTTCTGCACAGCGCTCAAGCGGAATGTTGTTGACGCCCGCGCCCGCTCTCGCGATCGCGCGTACTTCGTCTGAAAATTCCATTTCAGTCATATCCGCCGAGCGGACAAGGATACCTGCGGCACTGTCAAGGTCGTCAGTGATCTCATATCCTTTTCTGAAATGGGAAAGTCCCGCTTCACTAATATTGTTCATGCAATAGATTTTTCTGCTGTGCTTCATGTTTTCTCCTTCTTGTGCTGATTAAAAAGCTCCGTTCCTAATAAAACCACGAAACTCATTCTCTGTCAAGCGTCAGAAGGAAACGCCGCAGTCCCGCAATGATATCCTCTGTCTGGAAAAGCGGGGACAGATGGCCGGAAGTGATCCCGTTTTGGATCTTCGGCCGCGGCATATCGGCGATGAGGTCCAGCTGCATCTGCGTATCGTACACTTCATCGTTGTCCGGAAGCGCCAGAAAGACGCGGCGGTCCAGATAGGCGAACTGCTCGTCCGTGCAGGGCGGAAGGTCCGGGATATCCGACCGCAGAGCGAGCATATGCTGTGAGGCCTTCCGGTCAAGGTCCCTGCAGACCTCATCCCAGAACAGCCCCATTTCGCTGATCTCTTCACATCCGGCAGCCTCCGCGGCATCGAGGAACTGCTTCCTGGCGGCCGCGCGTATTGTTTCGCTGCTCACAAGGCGCTGCGCCATCGCCTGGCGCCGCAGCTTCCCTCTCCCCTTCTCCAGTGCCTTCAGCGTCTCCTCCTGCAGCCCTGCGGCAGAAAGAAGGCACAGGCCTTCTGTGATCTCCGGATACCGGATGGCCATCAGCTGCGCCAGATAGGCCCCGTAGGAGTCGCCGACAAACACCGCCCGGTCGATATGGAGATACCGAAGCAGCGTGCCAAGCGCGCCGCACAGCTCCTCTGTCGTCCCGATCCCGGTGGGATAAGAAGGTACGAGGATGCGGTAAACGCCGGAGAGATCCTCAATGTAGTTGATCCACTGCTCGGGCATGCCAATGTCCCCGGCCAGAAGGACGAGGACATGGCTTCCTTTCCCGCAGAGATAATAGCTCATCGAAACATCGTTGATCGTTATCCCGCGCTTATAATATTTTTTTCTGAAATTGTCGATTCGTGTGATAAGACTCATCGCTTAACGCATTCTTGCCTTCGGCAGATTGTACTTGTCCGGCACCCATCCCGGACGGATATCGGCGACGGCCTTCTCCGGGGTCGTCTCCTGCTCTCCGTTGTCGAGATCGATCAGGGTATAAAGATCGTTGCCCATGCCGAGCTCCTTCATGTAGCTCAGCTGCCTGTGTCCGTGCCTGGTCTCGATCCTCTCCTCGATGGCGGCGCCGCCGTGCTCCGGGAGCGCGTAGATCAGATCCACGCAGGCCTGGTCAACAGCCAGGATGTCGAAGGAGGCAAGGATGCCTACGTCCGGCGTTACGACCGGCGCGGCATTAAGACCCTCGCAGTCGCAGTTGACGGACATGTTGCGCATGACGTTGATAAAGGCGTTGTGCTCGCCGAAGTGGGTGATCGAGCCCAGGGTGGATTCGCAGATGCGCTCCATCAGTGTTTCCTGTTCGATGCCCCACATATCGCCGGTTTTCTCGTCCGCGTGGATCTGACCCTTGCCGATCCGTCCGTCCGCGCAGCCGATGCCGATGTTCTTGTTGGATCCGCCGAATCCTCCGATCACATGGCCTTTAAAGTGCGTCAGCGTAAGCATGCTCTCATAGGAAGGCAGGTGGGATCCCACAGAGATCTCGGAGAACCATTTGCCGCCGGGAACGGGAAGCATGACCGTTCCGTCCTCATCCGTGATATCCACCGGGCAGAAATCCCATCCGTTGATTTCGAGGGTCTGTTTGTGCTTCTCCGTGGTATAACGATCGCCGTCATAGTAGGTGTTCGTTTCGATGATCGTGGCATTTGGAAGCCGCGTCTCCACCAGCTCTTTCACCCAGCTCCTGGGAATGATGTTGGGACCGTTGCGCTCACCGGTGTGCAGCTTGATCGCGGTCTTCCCGACAAGCGTCGCGTTCACCTTGTCATAGATCTTTACGAGACCTTCCGGTGAGAGATCTCTTGTGAAGTATACGACGGACTTCTCTCCGCTTCTCTTGTCGATGGGAACATAGCGCTCACCGCCGGTCCCCGGTCTTGCTTCTGCCATATTAAAAGGCCTCCTTTCTTTTTTATATACCTGTTTTTATTATATATGATTTCGCTCTGTTTTTACAGTCAACATCAGAAATCAGGAATAAAAAAAGAACATGCGCGCCGGCCATGCGCGGTCTGCGCATGGCCGGAACACATGCTCCGGAAAAACAAGATCTGAAATGATTATACGATACCCTGTGCCTTCATGGCATCCGCGACCTTCAGGAAGCCGGCGATGTTCGCGCCTGCAACATAGTTGCCCTCAAGGCCGTAATTCTTAGCGGCGTCATCAAGGTTGTGGAAGATGTTGACCATGATATCCTTGAGCCTTGCGTCGACCTCTTCGAAGGTCCAGGAAAGGCGCTCGGAGTTCTGGCTCATCTCAAGAGCGGAAGTAGCTACGCCGCCTGCATTGGAGGCCTTGCCGGGAACGAACAGAACGCCGTTCTTCTGCAGGTACTCTGTAGCATCCAGCGTGGTGGGCATGTTGGCGCCCTCAGCGACAGCGATGCAGCCGTTGGCGGCAAGCTTCTCGGCATCTTCCAGGAAGAGCTCGTTCTGCGTAGCGCAGGGAAGAGCAACGTCGCACTTGATGGCCCATACGCCTCTGCCCTCATGATACTCGGCAGACGGTCTCTTTTCAGCGTAAGCGGTCAGGCGCTCACGGCGTACTTCCTTGATCTCCTTAAGGAGCTCAACATCGATTCCTTCGGGATCATAGATCCAGCCGGTGGAATCAGAGCAGGTGACGGGCTTCGCGCCAAGCTGCCATGCCTTCTCGATCGCATAGATCGCGACATTGCCGGCACCGGAAACAACGACCGTCTTGCCCTTCAGGTCATGGCCGTTGGCCTTCAGCATTTCTTCGGTGATATAAAGGAGGCCGTAACCGGTCGCCTGGGTCCTGGCGAGAGAACCGCCGAAGGAAAGGCCCTTGCCGGTCAGAACGCCTTCATAGACGTCGCGGATCCTCTTGTACTGGCCATAGAGGAAACCGATCTCACGTCCGCCAACGCCGATGTCGCCGGCCGGAACATCCGTATCTGCGCCGATATGTCTGTAAAGCTCAGTCATAAAGCTCTGGCAGAACTTCATGATCTCACGGTCGGATTTGCCCTTCGGGTTAAAATCGGAACCGCCCTTGCCGCCGCCGATGGGAAGGCCGGTAAGGGAATTTTTAAAGATCTGCTCGAAACCAAGGAACTTGATAATGCTCAGGGTAACTGAGGGATGGAAACGAAGGCCTCCCTTGTACGGACCGATCGCGCTGTTGAACTGTACGCGGTAACCGGTGTTGACCTGGACCTGGCCGTTGTCATCTACCCACGGTACACGGAAAATGATAACTCTCTCGGGAGTTACAAGACGCTCAAGAAGAGCATCCTTGCGGTATGCTTCCTCGTCTGCTTCGATCACGACGCGAAGAGATTCGAGAACTTCGCCTACTGCCTGCAGGAATTCCTTCTGCTCAGGATACTGCTCTCTGACCTGGGCAAGGACTTCATCAACGTATGACATGCTTTACCTCCTCAATGCTTTGCAGTGTTAAAATGTTTTAACAATTTTAAATTATATACAACTCGTACGAATATGGCAATAAAAAAATTAATCAATCTAAAAAGGAAATTGCAAAAGATCACGCAAAAATCAGGCCGGGGATGAACCCGCGGCCGCTTCCGCCACGTGACGGACAAGGACGGATGTCGTCACATTGCCCACACCGCCCGGGACAGGGGTGATCGAAAGATCAAAGGCCGACGCCGCGTCAAAGTCCGCGTCGCCGCAGAGCTTCCCGTCTTCTCCCACATTGATCCCGACGTCGAGGACGACCTGCCCGTCACGAAAGCAGGACGCGCCGACCGCTCCGGCATGGCCGGCTGCGGTGATCAGGATATCCGCCTCTCTCGCTCTCTCCGGGAGCTCCTTTGTGCGGGTATGGCAGATGGTGACAGTGGCGTTCTTTTTCAGCAGCATCATGGCGGCCGGCTTTCCGACGACCAGCGACGATCACAACAGCTCTTTTGCCGGTCACGTCGATCCCGTAATAGTCCAGGATCTCCATGCAGGCCTGCGGCGTGCAGGGCGGATACCCCAGTTTTTTGCCGGTAAAGACGCCGGCAAGAGAAAGGTCCGTCATGCTGTCCACGTCTTTGGCGGGATCCAGCGTGTTGATGACGGCCGCCTCGTCCATCTGTTTCGGGAGCGGACGAAGAAGCAGAACACCGTGGACCGCGGAGTCCGCGTTCGCCTGGGCGATGACATTCAAAAGCTCATCCTGCTGCGCGTCCGCGGGAAGAACGGTCCTCATGCACCTTATGCCTGTGGCCTCACACTTTTTGGTGGCGCCTCTCTCGTACGCGATATCTCCGGGGTTTTCTCCGACGCGGATGATGAGGAGCGTCGGTTCGATTCCGCGCCCCCTGAGGCTTTCCGCCTGCTCTCTCGTATCCTCATCCAGCGCGGCAGCAACTTCCCTGCCTGATAAGATCTTTGCCATAGAGTACTCCTTTATTTCCGATCAGTTCTTTTCGAACAGCTTTGACTGCACATTGGTAAATATTCTGTCCGCGAGGGGAATATAGTCGTCCAGCATGATCTTTGCCCTGCGGTTGATCTGTGTGGCAGCATCGCGGTCAGACATGCTGCGCGTATTGATAAAAACGTTCAGGCTGGCGCCCTGGAGAGCGGCCCTGCAGCAGGCAGCGCCCACGCCGGCGTCGCTGATCACGAGCCTGCTTCCCTTCAGGGCGAGCTCGTGCATAACATCCAGCGCCTCACAGCAGGTCTCCATGATCGCAAGAGGCACAGCGGCGGCTTCCCTGAGCGCAGGCTCCATGACGGCTTCCCTTGCCATCATCTCCTCCACCGTGGTCTTCGGCATCCCGTAGGCCGCGGCAAGCGGCGCAAAGGCTTCCGCATCCTGCCGGATCAGATCAAGAAGCCTGCTCTGCAGATCTTCCGCCTTCTGAAGGCACTCTCGCATATTCTCTTCCACGTCGGCATATTTCTTTTTCCCGATCGTGAGATTCGCGACCATACTTCCCAGCGCGGCGCCGACGGCGCCGACCAGCGCGGACGCGCCGCCCCCTCCGGGAACAGGCTCGGAAGATGCGAGCACATTTACAAAATCACTGCATGACATGGATGAAAAGTCCATTCTGTTACCTCCTCTGAGTGAATGATCTTCAGTTCCGGAATTTGTGAAAGACGCATCCCAGGGCTAAGGAAAGGCCAATGCCGGCGGCAAACCAGGCGCCATGGCCCCCCTCCCCGGGCACCGCTCCCGCATAGAGAAGCAGCGAGGCAAGAAAGAGATACCAGCCGGCCGCAAGAACGCCGATAAAGAACAGGCTTCCGTCGATGACGAGCACGGCGGCGAGCAGGATAAAGCAAAGAATGATCACCAGCGCGCTGCCATAGGGAATGGCGGACCGGAGCCGGTCAAGGCCGTATCCCGCAAGGACTGCCGCGGCCAGGACGAGCGCAAGCTGGACGATCCATAAAAGAACGTTGATCACGGTGCCCAAATGACGGAACCATTTAAAGCGCGCGCATAAAAGCACCAGCAGGCAGGATAAGACAAGAAGCGCCGTCCCTTCGCGGATGAGGGTCGAAGCAGTGCCGGAAAAGACGGAGCCCTTCCGGATGGCTTCCGCAAACGGAAAGGCCCTCGCGGCATCCGCAAGAAGCGCCGGGATCCCCTTTAAAAGGCCGAAGATGCCGCCTCCTGAAAATAAAGTCCCGGCGGCGCCGCCGGTCCTCTGCCCCAAAAGAAAAACGGCGCCGCACAGGCATGTCATGCCGGGCACCGCCGTCAGATAAAGCAGGGCGGATGCAGCCGGTCCTTTTTTCTTTTTCAACTGCCCCGCCTCCTTGCTTATTTCTTTTTGCCGATCTTGATGCTTGCCTGTCTCTCCGTCCCGGCCAGCAGCCTCTGGATGTTGCCCCTGTGCTCCCAGACAGTCAGGAGGGCCAGGGCGAGCGCGACGAGATAGAGCTCGTTCAGATGCGCCTGCGTCATATGGAAATGGCCCGTCTGCCCCAGGACGACCAGCTCGATGAGGATGCCGAGGTAGACCAGCAGCGATCCCAGTGAGACATAGCCGGTGATCAGGACCGTCGCGAAAAAGGTGATGATCCCGAGGACGGTCATGATCGGATCATAAATGATCACGAGGCCCGCCGTGGCGGCAACGCCCTTTCCTCCGCGGAACTGCAGATAGAAAGGAAAGTCATGGCCGAGAATGACGCCCGCGGCGGTATAGAACTCGAGCAGGGGGATCATATCCGCGTATTCCGCCCCGAACAGAAGGCGGACGAGGAGGATCGCCAGGATACATTTGAGGCAGTCCCCGGCAAAGGTCAGAAAACCGGCTTTTTTGCCGAGTGTGCGCATCGTATTCGTGGTGCCCGCGTTCCCGCTCCCGTGCTGCCGGATGTCGATCCCGTTTATTCTTCCGATAATATAGCTGGTCTGGAACAGTCCGAAGACATAACCGATCAGAATACAGACAAGACGAATCATATCCTGCTATCCTTATCCTTTCTCTCACGAATAATAAAACGGAGGGAAGTTCCTCTGAAGCCGAAGGTCTCCCTGATCTGATTTTCAATGTAGCGCGTATAGGAAAAATGCATCAGCTCTCTGTCGTTGACAAAGATCACAAAGGTGGGCGGCTTTACGCCGACCTGCGTGATATAGTAGAGCTTCAGCCGTTTGCCCTTGTCGGACGGCGGCTGCTGCATGGCGACCGCCTCGGAGAGGATCTCGTTGAGAACGCCCGTGGCGATGCGCATCGTCTGATTCTCGATGACCATGTCGATGGTCTCAAAAAGCCTTCCGAGCCTCTGCCCGGTCACGGCCGAGATGAAGATGATCTCCGCGTAGGACATGAACGAGAGCACGCGCCTTACGTCCTGTGTCACGCGGTAGATCGTCTTGTCATCCTTTTCAACGGCATCCCACTTGTTGACGGCGATGATAATGCCCTTGCCTCTGTCGTGGGCGATCCCGGCGATCTTGGCATCCTGCTCCGTAACGCCCTCTGTCGCGTCGATCATAAGGACGACGACGTCGGCGCGCTCCACCGCGGAGACCGTGCGGATGATGCTGTACCGCTCAAGGTCTTCTTTGATCTTGCTCTTCCGGCGAAGGCCCGCGGTATCGATAAAGCAGTAGTCCCTGCCCTCCCTGGAGACGACGGTATCCACCGCGTCCCTCGTCGTTCCCGCGATCTCAGAGACGATCAGCCGGTTCTCGCCGAGAAGCTTGTTGATCAGTGAGGATTTGCCGACGTTCGGTTTGCCGACGATGGCGACCTTCGGGATCTCGTTTTCGTCCTCGTCCTCATCCGCCTCCGGAAAATGCTCCGCGACGGCGTCGAGCAGCTCGCCGATGCCCGTCCTGTTCGCCGAAGAGATGGGATAGGGATCCCCGATCCCGAGGTTGTAGAATTCATATACGTCCGCCTCATCCCGCACAAAGTGATCCACTTTGTTGACTGCCAGGATGACCGGTTTCCTGGAACGCCGGAGCAGTTCCGCCACCCGCGCGTCCGAATCGACGAGGCCCTGCTTTAAGTCCGTCATGAAGATGATCACGTCGGCGGTGTCGATGGCGATCTGCGCCTGCTCTCTCATCTGGCTCAGAATGATATCCGCGGTGTCCGGCTCAATGCCGCCCGTGTCGATGAGCGTGAATTTGCGGTCCAGCCACTCCACGTCAGCGTAGATGCGGTCCCTGGTCACGCCCGGCGTGTCTTTGATGATCGATATATTTTCCCCGGCCAGTGCGTTGAACAGCGTGGACTTTCCCACGTTCGGACGTCCCACGATGGCCACGATCGGTTTGCTCATTATTTAATATCCTCCCGTACCGAGCAGGCTTTCGACGAATGCCCGGCCGCTTGATTCTACAATACGGACCCTGATTTGTAAAGCATTTTCAAGGTCCTGCACCGTCACGTCATCCAGCAGGACCTGCTCTCCGCTCCGCAGCAGATTGCAGGGAAGAAGCAGCTCGCTGCCGAGAGGCCGGCCGCTCAGCTGGGCAATGATATCCTGCCCGGTCAGCAGGCCGGACACCGTGATCCTCTCCCCGAAAAAGTCATTCCGGATCCCGTAGATGTGCACCTTAAGGTTCGGATAAGAGGCCTGTACCTTCGCTGTCAGATCGCGGATGGCAGGCTCCATCAGGCGCCCGGTCGCAAGAGAGATCTCCCGCTCTCCCATCTCGCCGGGGGCACATGCCCCTCCCGTCTTCGCCTCCTCAAGCTCCTTAAGGCAGCTGTCCGTCTCGCTCATCAGAAGCCGCACCATACCGACGCCGTTTTCGAGCTGGCGGTACTCTTCGTACGACTCCTCCGGAGGGAAGGGCCTGCCGGCAAGGAAGTACCACTCGTCGGAGGCATGGATCACCCTGCTCCCCCACTTCTTAAGATAGACCTCCTGCTGCGCTTCGATCATATCGAGCACTGCGGCGGCATCTTCGCTGTCAAAGGGCTCCAGCGGGAAAAGGCCGTCCCGGTACTTTGTAAGGCCGACCGGCACAACGGAGACGCTCCTTAGCTCCGGCAGCCAGCGCTCTAAATCCTCCATGGACTTTTGAAGCTGCGCCCCGTCGTTGATCCCTTTGCAGAGCACGATCTGTCCGTTCATCTCGATCCCGGCTTCTTTCAGACGGTCTACCTTCGGAAAGATATCCCCGGCGTGCCGGTTGTGGAGCATCTGGCAGCGCAGCTTCGGATCCGTCGTTTGGAACGAGATGTTGATGGGCTCCAGATGATACCGGATGATCCGGTCGATATCGTGGTCACTCATGTTTGTGAGCGTGATGTAATTTCCCTGAAGGAAAGAGAGCCTGGAATCATCATCCTTAAAATACAGTGTCTCCCGCATTCCCTTCGGCATCTGGTCAATAAAGCAGAAGATGCACTTGTTGCGGCAGGAACGGTAATCATCCATCAGTCCGCTCTCGAAGATGATCCCAATATCCTCCCCGTACTCTTTTTCGATCTCCAGCTCCCACTCTTCCCCGTCCGCCTTTCGGACGACAAGGATGACATGCTCGTCGGCGGCAAGGTAGCGGTAATCAAAGATGTCCTCCACCGGCATCCCGTTCACGGAAAGCAGGACGTCCCCGCCGGCGATCTCCATCTCCTCGGCTATGCTCCCCGGCTCCGTGCCGACGATCAGATGTTCATTTTTCTTTTTTCCGGGCATCGCAAATTCTCCTGAAATGAACATTTCAAACTGTACTTAATGATAAATGTCCGCGGCCGAAATTTCAAGCCCCGGGGCCCGCTGTCCTTGACGCGCCCTGCCCTCCATGATATAAATACTTGTGTAAGTAAGGGGAGCTTCTGACTGAAAATCTGAGTTTTCTTATCCTGGAGGAATAAGCATGCCCGAAGAAATTCTTGAAGAAGAAATCATGCCGGTCGCGCCGCTGAAGATCGCAGCGCTGGAAGGATGCAGGGAATTTGCAGGAAAGGTGGATCAGCATCTCGCGGCTTTGCGCCGTGCGGAAGCGAGCACCTCCGGCAATTTTCATCCGATGGCCGGTTACCTGAAAGACTCCTACCTTGTCGACTGCAAATGCAGCCGCTTCGGCACCGGCGAGGGAAAGGGAATGATCAATGACTCCGTCAGGGGCTGCGATCTGTTCATCCTGGTGGATGTGCTCAATTACAGCCTTACCTATACGGTCAACGGACGGGTAAACCATATGTCCCCGGACAACCACTTCCAGGATCTTAAGAGGATCATCTCTGCCGCGAACGGCAAGGCAAAACGCATCAGCGTCGTCATGCCCTTCCTGTATGAGGGACGCCAGCACAAGCGCGCGAAGCGCGAGTCGCTCGACTGCTCTCTCGCGCTGCAGGAGCTCGCGCAGATGGGTGTCTCCAATATCATCACCTTTGATGCGCATGATCCCCGTGTGGCGAACGCGATCCCGCTCAACGGCTTTGATTCCTTCATGCCGACCTACCAGTTCCTGAAGGCGCTCCTCGAGACGGTGCCGGATCTGCAGATCGACAACGACCATCTGATGGTCATCAGCCCGGATGAGGGCGCCATGGGCCGCGCGATCTATTTCGCGAACATCCTCGGCATCGATATGGGTATGTTCTATAAGCGCAGGGATTATTCCACCGTCATCGGCGGCAAGAACCCGATCGTGGCGCACGAGTTTATCGGCGCTCCCGTGGAGGGCAAGGACGTGCTGATCGTCGACGATATGATCTCCTCCGGCGAGAGCATGCTGGACGTCGCTTATCAGCTGAAGGAGCGGAAAGCGCGGAATGTCTTTGTCTGCACCACCTTCGGACTTTTCACGGACGGGCTGGACAAGTTCGACGAATTCTACGAGAAGGGCTATATCACCAAGGTCGTCACCACGAACCTGAACTACCGCCTTCCGGAGCTTCTGACCCGCCCCTATTACGCGGAAGCCGATATGACGCGCTTTTTGGCGAACATCATCGACCATATCAACCACGACGTGTCCATCAGCGAGCTGCAGTCTCCGACGGGAAAGATCCAGGAGCTGCTCGAGAGGCTGGATATCTGATCATCATAAAGAGAGATAAAAATCCCTGCCGGGGCAGATGCGATCCGGCAGGGATTTTTTTATTCCCGGATAAATACGGCGGACGCAAGAAGGCCTCTCTTTCCTCCCGTTGCCCTGTGTGAGAAAAGAAGGTCCGGGTTGCAGGCGGTGCACAGATCCGTGACGGCAATATGATCCGCCGGGACGCCGGCGCGCAGGAAATTCTCCCGGCACACCTCCCAGAGATCCAGCTGATATTTTCCCCCGCCCTTTTCCGTAAACAGCCGGTCCCAGCTCTTTTCAGGATACGCTTCCCTCACCTTTTCGATCACATCCTCGCTGACCTCATAGCAGTCGCGGCAGATGGACGGGCCGATCCCCGCGAGGACGTCGCCGGGCATGGTCCCGAAGGCGTCATGCATGGCCCGAAGGACAGTGCCGCCCATATCGGCGACGGTCCCTCTCCAGCCGGAGTGGGCGCATGCGGCCGCGCGGTGTGCCGGGTCCATCACGATGAGGGGCACACAGTCCGCGGTAAAGACAAGGAGCGCCGCGCCGGGAACATCCGTGATCAGGCCGTCCACATCCTGAAAGCTGCTCTCCCCTCCGCGGCATTTTCCTGCGTCCTCCCGCGTGATCTGCCGGATATTTGTGCTGTGTGTCTGCACGCCGTAGGCCTCAAAGTACGGATCGTATCCGACGGCGGCAGCGAAGCGCCGGTGATTCTCCTTTGCGTTTTCCGCATCCGAAGGCTCGCGCGTCCCCATATTGAGCGTTCCGAGATAGCCGGTGCTCACACCGCCGATCCGCGTTGAGAAGGCATGGCCGAAGTCCTTTGCCTCATCAAGAAGCGGCAGCGTCATAAAAACGACGCCGTCCTTTTTGTGGAATCTCATCGGCCCGTATCCTTCTTTTCTTTTCGGGGAAGGCATATTCGCCATTTCTGTCATGCCGGTGCTCCTCCTAAACGGTTATCGCCCGTGAAAGCCCTATCTGCACGCCGGGTGCAGGGGGAAGGCGTCTCTGACATGCCTGATCTGTCCGCCGTCGACGGTGATCACGTCAAAGCGGCAGGGCGTATCCGGCGAGATCCCATGCCGCGCCAGATAGCAGAGGGCCGTCTTCGAGATCTGGTACTGCTTGCGGTCCGTGACAGCCTCCGCGCCCCTCCCGCAGCCTTCGCCGCCGCGGTATTTCACTTCTGCAAAAATAAGATATGCGCCCTCCGCGGCGACCAGGTCGATCTCCCCGGCACGGCAGCGGAAATTGCGCATAAGGATCCTGCAGCCCTCCTTTTCGAGAAAGGCGGCCGCAGCCAGTTCATACTCTGTTCCGACAGTTCTCTTATTCACGCTTCTTTGTCCGCGGCTCTCTCCCGGCAGACTGCTGTTTGCGCATCAGAACCCGAAATTCTTAATAAAGCTTCTTCTGTGGATGGGACAGGGCCCGTATTTCTTCAGGGCTTCGATATGGGCGGCGGTGCCGTATCCCTTATGCTCCGCGAAACCGTACTCCGGATAGACGTCGTCATATTCTTCCATCATGCGGTCCCTGGTCACCTTCGCGATGATGCTCGCGGCGGCGATCGATAAACTTTTTGCGTCGCCCTTTACGATCGCGACCTGTTTGATCCTGACCTGCGGGATGGTGACGGCGTCGTTTAAAAGGACGTCCGGCATGACCTTCAGGCTGCCGATGGCCTCGCACATGGCCTCATAGGTCGCGTTCAGAATGTTGATCTCATCGATTCTTGCGGGGCCGACGATCCCGCAGCCGAAGGCGACCGCCTTCTCCCGGATCTCATCATAGAGCTCATCGCGTTTTGCCGCGCTCAGCTTTTTTGAATCGTTGAGGCCGAGGATCTCACAGTCCTTCGGCAGGATGACGGCGCCGGCAGCGACCGGTCCCGCGAGCGGTCCCCTCCCCGCCTCATCGATCCCGCAGACAAGGCCCAGGTCTTCGTATTGATGCTCGAAGAAGCGCATTGCTTCAAGCCTTCGCCGTTCCGCCTCAAGGCGCTCCAGCTGCTTTTGCCTCTGCAGGGCCAGATTTCTGGCGCCCGCGCGCTCATCGGCAGCGTACCGGGCAATCAGCGCCTCCAGCTCCTCACCTTCCGCGCGTGCCAGTTTTTCTTTGATCTCCGCAAGTTTTTCCGCCATCACTCACCTCACGAGACCGATTCGGTCAAAGGGCCAGACGCGAAACCACACCTGCCCGACGATGGACTGCTTTTTCACATTTCCGACACTGGGCTCCCGGCTGTCCGAACCGCCGTCCGGATTGTCGCAAAGGACAAAGTATTCGTCCTGCCCGAGCGTGATCGGTTTGGAAGCCAGGCCTCCGTTGTCCGGCACGGTCAGGCCTTCCTCGATGGCGATCCCGACGCCGTTGATGTAGATCATCCCGTCGAGGATCTGGATGGTCTCCCCGGGGAGGCCGACCACTCTCCGCTCAAACCAGGTATCCTCCTGATACTGAAACGGAAAAGCGATCACGTCAAAACGCTTCGGACTGCGGAACAGATAGGAGATGCGGTTGATGATCACGGTATCGCCGCCAATGAGCGAGGGCGACATCTCACTGCCGGAGACCACGAGCCGCGCGCCGGTAAGCTGCACAACGATCACAAGGACAAAGACGAGCAGAAGCAGGGTGGCGATCCACCGCAGCATCTGTACGACCGGCCCCGGTCTTTTCTTATTTGTCTTCATCCCTGGTTCCTCCAAAGTGTTTGATCAGATCTCTTCTGTATTATATCTCGTCCGTGATCCGGTCCAGCGTGATCCTTCCGATCCTGCCGCTGCGCAGATCATCGATCAGCATCGCCGCCGCTCTCTCCGTGTCGGCTTCCCCGCCTTTTTTGATGCATCCGCGCAGCTGCGCGATCTGCATCAGAAGGTCCGCGGCTTCCAGGCTCTCATCTGCCCCCTGATACCTGGCAGCTGTCATCCCCGGATAGTTTTCGCGAAGGAAGTTCAAAAGCCACACGGCCAGATCTTCCGTCTGCAGGATCTCATCCCTGATAGACCCGATGAGCGCAAGGCGGATGCCGATCGTCTCATCTTCAAATTTGGGCCAGAGGATTCCGGGCGTATCGAGGAGCTCTACCTCGCGGCTCAGCCGGATCCACTGTTTGCCCTTCGTGACGCCGGGCTTGTTGCCCGTTTTTGCCACCGCTTTGCCCGCGTACGAATTGATGAACGTTGATTTCCCCACATTCGGGATCCCGACGACCATCGCCCGCACCGGACGGTTCTTGATGCCCCTGCGGCGGTCCCGCTCGATCTTTTCCCTGCAGGCCTGCTGCACCAGGGCCCCGAGGTCCTTAAGACCGCTCCCGGACCGGGCGTTCACGACGGACGTGACGGCGCCCTCCTTTTCCAGGATGCCGGCCCAGAGCCTGTTCTGCTTCTCATCGGCAAGATCCGCCTTGTTGAGGAGAACGACCCTCGATTTGCCAGCGGCAAGCGCTGCGATGTCCGGATTGCGGCTGGACATGGGCGCCCGCGCGTCGAGAAGCTCGATCACAAGGTCGACGAGTTTGATATCTTCCTGCATCATCCGGCGCGCTTTGGTCATGTGCCCCGGATACCACTGCACATTCATAATAACCTCCCTGCCCGCGGCAGACGGGCGCGTTTTAACGCAGTATCTGCCTGCGGGACGAGGGACCGGTCACACACCAGACCTTTCCCTCGATATCATCAATATCCACATTGCCGATCTCGGCGAACCGGCTGTCCTCACTGTTGTTCCGGTTATCCCCGAGAAGGAAATACTCCGTATCGGAAAGGGTGATCTCCTCCGCGGCCATGCCGGGATTCGTGATCGCCGGATAATCCTTCTGCTCCAGATAGACCTTCCCGTCGATATAGATCATGCCGTCAACGATCTGCACCGTCTCTCCCGGAAGGCCGAGGACCCTGAGGATGTAGGAACGGTTCGCGCCGCTCCCGCTGGGACGGACGGATACGATATCCCCCCTCTGGGGCGTGCCCATCTGGTAGGTGAGCGTATTGATCAGCACCGTGTCCCCGCCGGCAAGCGTCGGATCCATTCCCTGTCCCACGTTCGTCCTCATCTGTCCGAAGAAATAGACAGCGACATAGGCGAACATGATCACGAGGGCGATCTGGAAGGCCCAGAGCAGCACAGAGCGCACGATGCGTCCCTTCCTGCCGGTGACGATCGTTTCCGCCTTCTCCTCCCTGCGCTTCATCTGCCGCTCTTCACGCGGCGTCATGGCGGGCTCCGGCGTCTGCGCAGGCGTCTGCTGCACATAGTCCCTCATCCTGCTCATATAATCCCGGTTGTGGTATAAAGCCATTACTGCGATCCTCCGCCGGTATAAAAAGCGCAGGCGGGGCCGGAGCCTGACTCTGCTCCTGCCGCACACCTGCGATCAGTCTCTTGGTTCGTTAGATTATTTGACCAGCTCTTTGACCTTAGCGCTCTTGCCGACACGCCCTCTCAGGTAGAACAGCTTTGCACGTCTTACATGACCGTATCTGGTGACCTCGACCTTCTCGATGGTCGGGGAATGCAGCGGCCAGGTCTTTTCAACGCCTACACCGTTGGAGTTCTTCCTGACGGTAAAGGTCTCGCGGTTGCTTCCGCCCTGCTTTTTGGTAACGATGCCCTCGAAGACCTGGATCCTTTCGCGGTTTCCTTCTTTGATCTTCGCGTGTACGCGGACAGTGTCGCCGACACTGAATTTCGGCGGCTCAGCTTTCAGCTGCTCAGCTTCGATCTCTTTGATGATGTCGCTCATTGTTGTTCCTCCTTAATATTTCTCGGATGTTCTTAATGCAGATAAGCTGCAGCAGCGGACCATCTCATATTCACAACGCAAGTTATTCTAACATATATCTTCAGGGTTTGCAAGCTTTTCTTCCGGGAGCTCTTCGAGGTACTGCCTGTCCTTCTTTGTCAGCTCCGCCTTCTCAAGGAGATCCGGTCTCCTCTCCAGCGTGCGCCGGATGGACTGCTGCCTGCGCCAGGCCTCCACGTTGGCGTGATGACCCGAGAGAAGGATCTCCGGGACCGCCTTCCCGTTCCACACCTCCGGCCGCGTATACTGCGGATATTCCAGCAGATGATCCTCAAAGCTTTCAAGGACAGAGGAATCCTCGTTATTTAAAACGCCGGGGACAAGTCTCGCGATCGTATCCATCATGACCATGGCGGGAAGCTCGCCGCCCGTAAGGACGTAGTCCCCGATGGACACATGATCGGTGACGGCCTCCTCCAGGACGCGCTCGTCGATCCCCTCGTAATGGCCGCACAGAAAGATCAGATCTTCCTCCCGGGAAAGCTCGCGGGCCATCTCCTGGTCAAAGACCTTCCCCTGCGGGTCCAGGTAGATGACGCGCGCGGCAGGCCTTTCCGCCTTTACGGCGCAGATCGCGCGGTATACGGGCTCCGCCTGCATCACCATGCCGGCGCCTCCCCCGTAGGGATAGTCATCCACACGGCCCTTGCGCTTCTCCTCCGCGAAATCGCGGATATTGACCGTGGACAGGGAAAGGATCCCTCCCGCGATCGCGCGGCCCGTGATGCTCGTATTCATCCCGGCCTCTATCATCTCCGGAAATAATGTCAGTACATGAAAGTGCATCTTTTACAGTCCCTTCAGCAGCCGGACGACCATCCGCCTGCCTTCTGTGTCGACCTTCAGGATACAGTCCCGGATGGCGGGGATGAGGATCTCCCGGTCGGGGCCTTTTACTACATAAACATCGTTCGCTCCGGTGGAGAGGACGTCGCTGATAACGCCGAGGACTTTTCCTTCCTCGTCCCGGGCCTCCATATCCAGCAGATCCGCGATGTAATATTCATTTTCACCAAGGGGAGACGCGTTCTCCCTCGTCACGCAAAGGCGGCTGCGCGTCAGGCGCTCCACATCCTCGATCCGGTCAAGTCCTTTGAATTTGAGGATGACGAACTGCTTGAAATAGCGAGCGCGCTCGATCGTAAGGGCCTTTAGAGGCGCTTCGGCCGTTTCCTGCCCGGCCCTCCTCCCTGCGGCGGCTTCCTGCCATCTGTCCTCCGGGGGAAACAGCAGGACTTCCTTCAGCTCCGAGAACCTGGAAGGATCGTCGGTCGTCGGGAATACCTTTACCTCGCCCTTTAACCCGTGCGTCTGCGTGATCACGCCTACCTGAAAGTAATCTGTCATTTTCTTCTTTTCCCTTTTATACAAAGAGAGCTGCCGAAGATCTGGCAGCTCCCCAGTATTTCCTCAGAGTTCGCGCACCGCCCTACTGGACGATGTCCACGATCACTTTTTTGTCATCTCTCGAGGCCGCCGCCTTGACAACAGAGCGGATCGCGTTCGCGATACGGCCCTGTTTGCCAATCACCTTACCCATATCGGCAGGCGCCACCTTAAGTTCGATCAGAACAGACTTTCCGTTGTCTTTTTCCGTTACAACGACCTCGTCAGGATTATCGACTAGAGACTTAGCAATAACTTCGACTAATTCTTTCATTTTGCGTAACACCTCTAATTATTTTTCGATTCCTGCGAGCTTAAAGAGCTTGCCTACGACTTCTGTGGGCTGCGCACCGCAGGCGAGCCACTTCTTGGCCTTCTCTTCATCGATCTTGAATTCGCTCGGATCGGTATTGGGATTGTATGTGCCGATCTCTTCGATGCATCTTCCGTCTCTCGGGGACCTGGAATCCGCCACGATGATTCTATAGAAAGGTGCCTTCTTCTGTCCCATTCTTCTAAGTCTGATCTTTACTGCCATGTCTTTTCACCTCCTTGGTATTTCTGATATATCAAAACGGGAGCTTTAAGTTAAAGCCGCCGCGTTTGGCTTTTTTACCGCCCATCATACCGCCGTACTGCTTCATCAGCTTGCGGGACTGTTCGAACTGCTTGACAAGGCGGTTGACCTCGCCGATATCAACGCCCGCGCCGGCAGCGATGCGCTGCTTTCTGGAAGGATTCAGGATGTCCGGATTGGAACGCTCCTGCGGCGTCATGGAGAGGATGATCGCCTCCGTCCGCGCCATCAGGGACTCGTCCATCGCGTCCTCGATCATTTTCATCTGCGATCCGCCCACGCCGGGAAGCATGGAGAGGACCCCGGAGATGCCGCCCATCTTCTTCATCTGGGCCATGCTCTCGAGGTAATCGTCGAAACCGAACGTCGCCTTCTTGAACTTCTGCTCGATCTCTCTGGCCTTGTCCTCGTCGATCTGCTCCTGCGCCTTCTCGATCAGGGAAAGGACGTCGCCCATGCCCAGGATGCGGGAAGCCATGCGGTCCGGATAGAACGGTTCGAGGTCGGCCGGTTTCTCACCCATTCCGACGAACAGGACCGGTTTCTGGGTTACCGCGCGGATCGAGAGGGCCGCGCCGCCCCTTGTATCGCCGTCAAGCTTTGTCAGGATGACGCCGTCGATGCCGATCTTTTCTTCAAAGGACTGTGCCACGTTCACCGCGTCCTGACCGGTCATGGAGTCAACGACCAGGATGGAGCAGGTCACGTCGACATTCTCCCGGATCTCCTGCAGCTCGGTCATCATGTCCTCGTCGACATGGAGACGTCCGGCAGTATCGAGGATGAGAACGTCAAACCCGCCCTCCTTCGCGTACTTCGCGGCACGCTTTGCGATCTCGGGCGGTTTTTCGCCGCCGTAGGGCTCAATGACCTGCACGCCGACTTTCTCACCGCTGATCTGCAGCTGTTTGACAGCCGCGGGACGGTAGATATCGCAGGCGGCAAGGATGGGCTTTCTTCCGCTCCCTTTCAGCCTTGACGCAAGCTTTGCGGCGGTCGTCGTCTTGCCGGCGCCCTGCAGGCCCATCATCATGATAATGCTCAGCTCACCCGCCGGATTTAAAGGAAGCGGCGCTTCCTTCTCTCCCATCAGCGAAACGAGCTCGTCATTCACGATCTTAATGACCATCTGCGCCGGGTTGAGGCCGTTCATCACGTCCTGGCCGATCGCCTTCTCCTCGACGGACTTTGTAAACTGCTTGACGATCTTAAAACTGACGTCGGCCTCAAGAAGCGCCATCTTGACTTCCTTGAGGGCGGCCTTTACGTCCGCTTCCGTCAGTCTGCCCTTGCTCCGCAGGTTCTTGAAGATATTCTGAAGTTTATCGGTAAGATTATCAAAAGCCATGCTCACAGCTCCTCTAATATCTCGTCGCACAGCCGGACCATGCCGGCAAGATCGGCCGGTTCCCCGGTCTTTTGCGCTTCCGCGGCGCAGCCACGAAGCTCACCGACCTTTGCGCGCAGGTCCAGGAATTTCTCGACCAGGTGGAGTCTCGATTCGTACTCCTCCAGCTGGCGGTTGCACCGCCGGATCAGGTCGTGCACATTCTGCCTGCTGACGCCAAGCTCCTGCGCCGCCTCGGAGAGAGACAGGTCATTGCAGACGACATCCTCGTAGATGCGCTGCTGGTGCTCGGTCAGAAGCTCCCCGTAAAAATCAAAGAGCAGAGTCTGTTTTACAAAATCCTCCATGTGGCATCACCTTACCGATCATACACGGAAAAACCATGCCTGTCAAGTGTTTTATCTTGACAGGATGTCACAGCAGCGTATTTTCAAGCCTCGGCCCGAAGCCGGCGTCATCCAGCGCCTTTATGATCCTCTCCTTGTGTTCGGTGCCGAAGCTCTCGAGGGTGATGGTCAGCTTGACGGCGGCGTTGCGGTTCGTATTGACAAACTGGTTGTGGTCGAGGCGGATCACATTGCCCTGTTCCTGCGCGATCAGCGAAGCGACGCGCACGAGCTCCCCGGGCTTGTCGGGAAGAAGGACCGAGATCGTAAAGATCCTGTCGCGCAGGATCAGGCCGTTCTGCACCACGGAGGACATCGTGATGACGTCCATGTTGCCGCCTGAGAGCACGCAGACAACTCTCTTGTTTTTGTCGGGCAGTTGCTTCGCGGCCGCCACAGAGAGCAGACCGGAGTTTTCAACGATCATTTTGTGATTCTCAACCATATCGAGGAAGGCGACGATCAGCTCATTGTCCTCCACGGTGATCACATCGTCCAGATTCTCCCGGAGATAGGGGAAGATCTTTTCACCCGGCGTGCGCACGGCCGTGCCGTC
>CAJOLD010000037.1 GCA_905235435.1 uncultured Lachnospiraceae bacterium | reverse complement strand
GGAGACTTTTGCGAACGCGCCGCTGATCAGCATTGTCGTTCCCCTCTACCGGACGCCGGAAAAATATCTGGACGCGCTCGTCTCCTCGGTGAGGGCCCAGACCTACGCGAACTGGGAGCTGTGCCTCTCCGACGGGAGCGGGGAGCCCTCGCCGCTTGTCGGAAAGCTGAAGGTCCTGGCTGCAAAGGATCCGAGGATCCGCTTCGCCTTGTCGCAGCGGCAGCTGGGGATCTCCGAAAACACCTGCGCGGCCATGGACATTGCCCGCGGGGATTATTTCTTCTTCGCGGACCACGACGATCTTCTTGCCCCTTCGGCGCTCTACGCGTTTGTGAAGGAGCTTCAGAAGTTTCCGGAGACGGACTTTTTCTACGGCGATGAAGACAAGGTCTCCATGGACGGGAAGACCCGCTTCGAGCCGCACTTTAAGACGGACTTTAACCAGGAGCTGCTCTGCAGCATGAACTATATCTGCCACCCGGTGATGGTAAGCCGCGATCTTCTTGAGAGGGCCGGCGGCGGACCGGATGGCGCCTACGACGGCGCGCAGGACTACGACCTGGTCCTTCGCTGCACGGAAAAGGCCGTCCGCATCGCCCACGTCCCGCAGATCCTCTATCACTGGCGGGCGCACCGCGACTCTACGGCGGAGGATCCCGCGAGCAAGCGCTACGCTTTTGAGGCGGGGACGCGCGCCGTACAGGCGCACTACGACCGTATCGGCGTGAAGGCGAAGGTCATAGAGGGTGCCTACCCGGGACAGTACCGGACGCTCTACGAGATCCCGGAGCCCGCGCCGAAGGTCTCCGTGATCATTCCCAACAAGGATCACGCCGAAGACCTGGAGAAGTGCGTGCGGTCCCTGATGGAGCGTTCCGATTACCGGAACCTGGAATACATCATCGTGGAGAACGGGAGCACGGACCCGGCGGTCTTTGAACTCTACAGAAGGCTTGAGGAAGCGGGGGACGTGCGCGTGGTGACCTGGGAGAAGGGCTTTAACTACGCGGCGATCAATAATTACGGCGCCGAATCTGCAGGCGGAGAATATCTGCTCTTTTTGAATAACGACACCGAGCTGATGGGGGCGGACGCCGTCACGGAGCTCGTGGGAGCCTGCGGCATCCCGGGGACGGGCGCCGTCGGCGCGCGGCTCTTCTATCCGGACGGCACCATCCAGCACGCCGGCGTCATCATCGGTTACGGCGGCCTGGCGGGGCACGCCTTCCAGGGGAAGAGCGAGAACGATCCCGGGTATTTCTCCCGGATCATCTGCACCGGCGACTACAGCGCCTGCACAGCCGCCTGCCTCCTGATGCGGGCGGATCTTTTCAGGCAGCTGGGCGGCTTTGACGAGACGCTGGCCGTCGCTTTCAACGATGTGGATCTGTGCCTGCGCATCTGGGAGAGCGGCAGCAGGGTCGTCTATGATCCCTACGCGAAGCTCTGGCATTACGAATCCAGATCGAGAGGATATGAGGACACGCAGGACAAGGTCGCGCGGTTCAACGGGGAGGCGGAGCGCTTCCTTGAAAAGTGGAGCCCGCTGATCGACAGGGGGGATCCCTTCTACAACCCGAACCTTTCGCTGGACAGCAATGACTTCAAGTTGAAATGAAAGCCTGCGTATGATATACTATAATGCCGTTGTTTATGTTATGGAGGCCATTTATGGGAGATACGGAGAACGGACAGTTGGAAGGTAAGAAAAAGGGACACCTGGAGGTGCCCCTCAAATGGTTTCTTATCCTGCATCTGAGTCTGATCGTCAATTCCTTTGCGGGAACGCTTTCGAAACTGGCGGGCAGGGAGGAGTTCCTCTCCCCGAAGTTCCTGTTCCTGTACGGACTGGTCCTGCTGGACACCTTCGCCTTCGCGCTGGTCTGGCAGCAGGTGCTCAAACACATGTCCCTTACGTTCGCTTTTACAAATAAACCGATCACGATCATCTGGGGCCTGCTCTGGGGCGTATCGATCTTTCACGAGACCGTGACGCCGAAAATGATGCTGGGCTCGGTCATTATCCTGATCGGCATTATCGTGGGGGTGAGCGGAAATGAGTGAACTGACGAAGTACATGGCCGTCTGGATGTTCTCTGTCTTTATCTCGTCGGTGGCGCAGATCATGCTGAAGGCCGCGGCCAACAGGGAGTATCCTTCCAGGATCCGGGAATATCTCAATCCGATCGTGATCTCAGCCTACGGAATCTTTTTCCTGTCCACGATCCTTACGATGTACGCGCTGAAATATGTGCCGCTGACGATGTCCCCGATCATCGAGCCCTGCAGCTATATCTTTGTTCCCGTGCTGGGCTGGCTCATCCTGAAGGAGAAGGTCTCCCGGCGGCGCATTCTGGGCATGGCCATCATGTTCATCGGCATTGCAGTTTTTTCCATGTAACGAATACGAGGAGAGTATCATGATTGATTTTAACAGACCGCCTTTTGTGGGGAAGGAACTTGATTATATAAAAGAAGCGATCGAAAACGGCAAGCTCTGCGGAGACGGCGCATTCACAAAGAAATGCTCGGAGTGGATGCAGGAAAAGTTTGATGTCCGTCATACCTTCCTGACCACTTCCTGTACGCACGCGCTGGAGATGGCGGCCTACCTGTGCGATCTTGAGCCGGGGGATGAAGTGATCATGCCCTCCTACACCTTCGTGTCCACCGCGGACGCCTTTGTCCTCCGCGGCGCGAAGATCGTATTTACAGATATCCGTCCCGACACGATGAATATCGACGAGAAGAAGATCGAGGCGGCCATCACCGACCGCACCCGCGTGATCGTTCCCGTCCACTATGCCGGCGTCGCCTGCGAGATGGACGAGATCATGGACATTGCCCGCAGGCACGGGCTGAAGGTCGTCGAGGACGCGGCCCAGGGCGTGAACGCCTTCTATAAGGGAAAGGCCCTCGGCACGATCGGCGATTTCGGATGCTACAGCTTCCACGAGACCAAGAACTATACGATGGGAGAGGGCGGCGCCCTCGTCTTTAATGACGACAGCCTCCAGGAGAAGGCCGAGATCCTCCGGGAAAAGGGCACGAACCGGAGCAAGTTCTTCCGCGGACAGATCGATAAATACACGTGGGTCAATTACGGCTCTTCCTACCTTCCCAGCGAGATGAACGCGGCTTATCTGTACGCGCAGCTTGAGGAAGCGGAGAAGATCGACCGGAAGCGCCATGAGATCTACGATTACTACAATGAGGCGCTGCGCCCGCTCGCGGAGGCGGGGCTGATCGGGCAGCCCTTCGTTCCGGACGGCGCAAAGCACAACGCCCATATGTACTACATTAAGGTGAAGGACCTGGAGACCCGGACAGACCTGATCAGCTACATGCGCGAAAAGGGCGTCTGCTGCGTCTTCCATTACATACCGCTCCACACCGCGGCAGCAGGCCGCCGGTTCGGACGGTTCTTCGGCGGGGACGAATATACGACGAAGGAGAGCGAGCGCATTGTCCGCCTCCCGATGTTCTACAATCTTGACATGAAGGACGTCGCCTACACGGCGAAATGCCTGCTGGAGTACAAGGGGTACTGAAGAAGTCCCGGGACAAAAGTCCCGGCCCGGCCGAGGTGACGATGAGAGCGATCGAGTTCATAAAAAAACTGCAGCCGTACAATATCCGGAAGGGCTTTCGGTATCTGCGCCATTTCGGGCCCCGGCAGTTTCTGGTCCGCCTTTCGGAGCGGATGGAGCCGGAGGAGGTGCCCTACGGGCCCTGGTTCGAGGCGTATCGTCCGAAGGAGGAGGAGCTTGCCCGCCAGAGGAAGCGCAGATGGAAGCGGGAGACCCTGATCTCCCTCGCCGTCCCGGTCTACCGGACGGATCCGGATGTTCTCGCGGAGATGATCGAGTCGGTGCTGGCGCAGACCTATCCGTATTTCGAGCTCTGCATTGCGGACGGAAGCTGCGAGGACGGGCCGGCGCAGAAGGTCCTCGGGCGCTATGCGGCGTCAGATCCCCGCGTGCGGGTGATGCGGCTTAAGAAGAACCGGGGAATCGCGGGGAACTCCAATAAGGCGCTGGGCATGGCCCGCGGGGAGTTCGTCGGTCTCCTTGACCACGACGACATGCTCGCTCCGGACGCCCTCTGGCGCGTCGCCAACCTGCTGGAGAGGGAGCCGGATACGGACCTGATCTACACGGACGAGGACAAGTTCTCCGACAGGGAGGGGCAGCATTTCTCGCCGAATTTAAAGCCGGACTTTAATCCGGATCTGCTGTGCTCCAACAATTACATCTGCCACTTCCTGGTGGTGAGGCGCTCCCTCGCGGAGGAGGCCGGCGGATTTCGGGAAGAGTTTGACGGGGCACAGGACTACGACCTGATCTTCCGCTGCGCGGAGAGAGCGGGGAAGATCCGCCACATCCCGGAGATCCTCTACCACTGGAGGACCGGAAAGGGATCGACGGCGGACAATCCGCTGAGCAAGACCTACGCCTATGAGGCGGGGCAGCGGGCGATCGAAGAGCACCTTGCGCGGACGGGCACAGAGGGCAGGGTCGAGCAGAAAAAAGACCCCGGTTTCTACCGCGTGATCTACCCCGTGCAGGGGGAGCCGCTCGTCTCCATCATCATCCCGAACCGGGACGAGAGGGAGACCCTGGAAAACTGTCTGAAGTCCATCCGGGAGAAGAGCACCTGGAAAAACGTTGAGATCCTGGTGATCGAGAACAACAGCACCCGGGAGGATACCTTTGCGTATTACAGCCGGATCGACGGAAAGGATGGCGTGCGCGTGCTGCACTGGGACGCGCCGTTCAACTACTCCGCCATCAACAATTTCGGCGCCGCGAATGCCCGCGGGGACTGGCTCCTGTTTCTGAATAACGATACGGAGGTCATCACGCCGGGCTGGATCGAAGAGATGCTGGGCGTCTGTCAGCGGGAGGGCACCGGCGCCGTGGGCGCAAGGCTCTACTACCCGGACGGCACCATCCAGCATGCCGGGATCGTCATCGGGATCGGCGGGGTCGCCGGAAGTGTATTTACAGGCATGAAGGGAGACCGCGGCGGCTACATGCACAAGGCGGAGCTGATGCAGGATCTGAGCGCCGTGACGGCGGCCTGCATGATGGTGCGAAAGAGCGCATTTTTTGAAGTGGGAGGCTTTGAAGAAAAGCTTGCCGTCGCCTTTAATGACGTGGATCTGTGCCTGAAGCTGCGGGAAGCCGGATACCTTGTCGTCTACGATCCCTACGCGGAGCTTTACCACTATGAGAGCAAGACGCGCGGGGCCGAGGACACGAAGGAGAAGACGCGCAGATTCCAGGAGGAGATCGAATATATGCGGACCCGCTGGATCGATTTGCTTCGTGACGGCGATCCGTGTTATAATAAAAATCTGTCCCTGTCCAAGTGGAATTATTCCCTGCGGGCGGAGGCGAAAAAACAAAAGTAATGAGAGAAGCAGACAATGAGTGAAGTGACTGTCGTGATACCGAACTGGAACGGGATGCGCTTTCTTCCGGACTGTCTTTCGTCCCTTGAGGCACAGACCTTCCGGGACTTTCGCGTGATCCTGATCGACAACGGTTCGACGGACGGCAGCTGCGAGTATGTGCGCAGCGCGTTCCCGGACGTCAGGATCCGGCGCTTCGGCAGCAATACCGGTTTTTGCCGCGCGGTCAACGAAGGGATCCGCATGAGCCGGAGCCCCTACGTGATCCTGCTCAACAATGACACGGTCTGTTCGCCGGAGGCTGTCGGTGCCCTGTATGAGGGGATCAGGCGCCATCCGAAAGCGTTCTCCTGCCAGGCTCTGCTCGTGCGCGCGGACGCGCCGGAGCGGACAGACGATGCCGGGGATCTTTACTGCGCGCTCGGCTGGGCCTTTGCCCGCGGCCGCGGACTGCCCGCGGACAGGTACGCGAAGGAGGAGAAGATCTTTTCCGCCTGCGCCGCCGGCGCCATCTACAGGCGCTCCGCGCTGGAAAAGACAGGACTTTTTGACGAGAGCCACTTTGCCTATCTGGAGGACGTGGACATCGGGTACAGGGCCAGGACGCTCGGATTTGAGAACTGGCTTGTTCCCTCCGCCGTCGTGCGGCATGTCGGAAGCGGATCGAGCGGATCGGTCCACAACGCCTTCAAGGTGGAGAATTCCGCCAGGAACAGCGTCCTTCTGATCGCGAAGAACATGCCCGTGTGGCAGCAGATCCTGAATCTGCCGCTGCTTGCGGCGGGGTTTGCCTGCAAGATCGTTTACTTTGCCCGAAAGGGCTTTCTCGGGGAGTATATGAGGGGACTTGGCGCGGGAATCTCGCGCGCGCCCGCGGCCGGCCGGGGAGGACGGCGCGGAAAATTTAAGACGTACGTGCGCATTCAGCTGGAGCTCTGGGTGAATACGGCGCGGCGCCTACAGGTGAGCAGCCTTGATCAAAGATAATCAGAAATATTTCAACCGGCTTCATGTAGTGCTGGACGCCTTCGTCGTGGCGCTCTCCTACATACTGGCCTGGTATATCCACTTCACCTTCTTTGTGGATGATACGGTAGGAGCGCTTCCGGTGCAGACCTATATGGTCGCACTGGTATTTCTGATTCCCATGTTTATCATCCTCTACTACGCGTTCAACCTTTATACCCCGAAGCGGGTGCAGGGACGCCGCCTGGAGGCGGGGAACCTGTTCTGCGCGAACGCGGTCGGACTGCTCCTGTTCATGTTCGCCCTGTATCTGTTCAAGCAGACGGATTTCTCGCGTAACATGATCTTCCTCTTCATCGGGATCAACTATATCGCCACCCTTCTGGAACGGAACCTGATCCGCCTGATGCTCCGCAATATACGGCGCCGCGGGATGAATCAGAAGCATATGGTCCTGGTCGGCTACAGCAGTGCCGCAAAGGAATATATCGACCGCATCACGCAGAATCCGGAGTGGGGCTACGAGGTGAACGGCATCCTGGATGACAACGAGGCCGTGGGAACGGAGTACCGGGGCGTCAAGGTGATCGGGACCACCGGAAACCTGGAATATATCCTGGACAATTATTCCATGGATGAGATCGCGATCACGCTCGGGCTGAACGAATACTTCAAGCTCCAGCATATCGTGGCGGTGTGCGAAAAATCGGGCGTGCACACGCAGTTCATCCCGGATTACATGAACATCATCCCGACGCGGCCGTACACGGAGGATCTGCTGGGACTTCCGGTCATCAACATCCGCCATGTGCCGCTCACGAACACCTTCAACATGATGGCAAAGAGGATCTTTGATATCATCGGATCCCTGCTGTGCATCATCCTTTTCTCGCCGGTCATGCTGATCACGGCGATCGCCGTCAAGACGACGTCCCGCGGTCCGCTGATTTTTTCGCAGGAGCGCGTGGGGCTGCACAACCGGCCTTTCAGGATGTACAAGTTCCGCTCCATGGAGATGCAGACGGAGGAGGATGAGCGCCGCGGCTGGACCGTGAAGAACGATCCGCGCGTCACGAAGGTGGGAAAATTCATCCGGAAGACGAGCATCGACGAACTGCCGCAGCTGTTCAACGTCCTGAAGGGCGACATGAGCCTTGTCGGACCGAGGCCCGAGCGGCCGCAGTATGTGGAGAAATTCCGGGAGGAGATCCCGAGGTACATGGTCAAGCACCAGGTGCGGCCCGGCATGACGGGATGGGCCCAGGTGAACGGGTACCGCGGAAACACCTCCATCCGGAAAAGGATCGAGCACGATATCTACTATATTGAGAACTGGACGATGGGTTTCGACTTAAAGATACTCTTCCTTACCGTGTTCAGAGGCTTCGTCAATAAGAATGCCTACTGACCGCGTCCGGATCGGAAAGGAAATGACGCATGACGAAAAAGAAAAAGACCGGTTTTATTGTTAAGCTGGTGATTCTGATCTTCCTTGCGCTGGCTCTGTTCGTTTGTACGCGGCTGTTCTCCGTAAAGCACAAAAGGCTGGAGAATACGCAGGCCAACGAAGGCGCCGCGGTCCCTTCCGGGTACCGCAATATCGCGCTGTTCGGCCTGGACGCAAGGGACGGGCAGATGGAGAGCGAGACCCACAGTGATACGATCATCATCTGCAGCATCAATGAGAAAACGAAGGAAGTGAAGCTGGTCTCCGTCTACAGGGACACCTACCTGGACAATACGAACGGGGAATACCGCAAGGCGACCGAGTGTTATTTCTACGGAGGTCCCTCGCGGGCCGTGGCGATGCTGAACAAGAACCTGGATCTCGACATCTCCGATTATATCTCCGTCGATTTCAACGCGGTCGTGAAGCTTGTCGACCTGGTCGGCGGCATCGACCTCGAAGTGACCGACGAGGAGCTGCAGTGGCTGAACGGATATATGTATGACATGGTCCAGAACGGCCAGGTGGATCAGTCCGAATACCAGCCCCTCGAATACGCGGGCTACCAGCATCTGAACGGGATACAGACCCTTGCCTACTGCAGGATCCGCTATACGGCGGGCTATGATTTCAGGCGGACGGAGAGGCAGAGGACGGTCCTTTCCAAGATCCTGGACGCCGCCTCGGAGCAGGGCGTGACGAAGGTGGCCTCCATGGTCAACTCGCTGCTGCCCTATATTCTGACGAGCATGGGAACACCGGAGCTGCTTGCCTTTGCGGGGACCATCAGCGGATACACGCTGACAGACACCGAGGGCTTCCCGTTTGACCTGACGACGGCGAATATCTCCGCCGGGGACTGCGTGATCCCGGTGGGTCTTTCCACGAACGTCTCCCAGCTCCACGCCTTCCTGTTCGGGTCGGAGGGGTATGTTCCCTCGCAGACCGTTCAGGAGATCAGCGATACGATCTGCTATAATACGGGGATCTACGGATGAATGAACGAACGATGACGGTGGTCATACCCACCTTCAGGCCGGGAGGATCCTTCCGGACGCTTCTGGAGCGGCTCGCCCGCCAGACCGAGCGCCCGCAGCGGGTGCTGATCGTCAACACCGGCAGGGAAGATTTCCCGCAGGACGCGGAGAAGGCTTATCCGGGCGCCGAGGTCATCCATATCCGGAGAGAGGAGTTTGACCACGGCGGGACCAGGGATATGGCTGCCCGGATGTGTGAGACAGACCTTGTGGTCTTTATGACGCAGGACGCGGTGCCCGCCGACAGCCATCTTCTGGAAAAACTGAGCGCGGCTTTCGGGGATCCCGGGGTCGGCGCGGCCTACGCGCGGCAGCTGCCCGCGAAGGATGCAGGCCCCATCGAGCGCTATACCCGGAGGTTCAACTACGGGCCGGAGAGCATGGTAAAGAGCGCCTCCGATCTTGACAGACTGGGTGTTCAGACCTATTTCTGCTCCGACGTCTGCGCGGCCTACCGGCTTTCGACATGGCGCGCGCTGGGGGGCTTTGAGCATCCGGCGATCTTCAACGAGGATATGATCTATGCGGCAGGGCTGATCGGCGCCGGCGGGAAGGTCGCCTACTGCGCGGACGCGCGGGTGATCCACTCCCACAATTACGGGCCGGTGCGGCAGCTTCACCGCAATTTTGACCTGGGCGTCTCCCAGGCGCAGCACCCGGAGATCTTTCAGAAGGCCGGGGCCAGCGAGGGCACGGGCATCCGACTCGTGCGGGAGACGGCGGGATGGCTCATCAAAAACGGATACGCGGCAAGGCTCCCGGAGCTTTTTGTGACGAGCGCCTTCAAATACGCCGGATACCGGCTGGGGAAAGCCTACCGGCATCTCCCGTACCCCCTGATCCTTAAGCTGACGGACAACAGGCCGTACTGGGATAAGGTAAAAAAGGAGAATCAATGACAAATACGAATGGAAATTCGTCCGATGGAGGCCATACCGGAGGCGAACGCTTCTGCTCGATGTGCCGCCGGCCGGAGTCACAGGCGGGACGGCTGATCGACCTTCCGATGGGCGTCTGCGTCTGCGCGGACTGCATGCAGAAGGCCATGGACTGGATCGAGACCTCGAACGCCGGGAAAATGATGACGCCGGATATGTGGCAGCAGATGCAGGCCCAGACCGCGCCCACGCCCCCGGAGCCGCAGGCGGTCCCCCCGGAGGAAGAGGAGCCCGCGCTGGACCTTAAGTCGCTCCCCGCGCCGCATCAGATCAAGGCGCAGCTGGACGAATATGTGATCGGACAGGAGCAGGCGAAAAAATATCTGTCCGTCGCGGTCTACAACCACTATAAGCGGGTCTTTACCAACACGATGGATGAGATCGAGATCCGCAAATCCAACATGCTGATGATCGGGCCTACGGGCTGCGGCAAGACGTACCTTGTACAGACGCTCGCAAGGCTGTTGAACGTGCCGCTCGCGATCGCGGACGCGACCTCCCTGACGGAGGCCGGCTATATCGGCGACGATATCGAGAGCGTCCTCTCCAAGCTCCTTGCCGCGGCGGGGGGCGACGTGGAAAAGGCGCAGCGCGGCATTGTCTTTATCGACGAGATCGACAAGATCGCGAAGAAGAAGAACACGAACCAGCGGGACGTGAGCGGCGAGGCTGTCCAGCAGGGACTTCTGGGGCTGCTGGAGGGCAGCACGGTGGAGGTGCCCGTGGGGGCGTCGAGCAAGAGCGCCATGGTGCCGCTCGTTTCCATGAATACAAGAGATATCCTCTTTATCTGCGGGGGAGCCTTCCCGGGGCTGGAGGATATCATAAAGGAACGGCTGACTAAGACCGCATCGGTCGGCTTCGGAGCCGATCTGAAGGATAAATACGACAACGACCCGGATCTGTTGTCAAAGGTGACCGTGGAGGATATCCGGAAATTCGGGATGATCCCCGAATTCATCGGACGTCTTCCCGTCGTTTTCGCGCTGCAGAGTCTGACGAAAGAAATGCTGGTGAAGATTTTAAAAGAGCCGAAGAACGCGATTTTAAAACAGTACCAGAAGCTGCTGGAGCTGGATGAAGTCAGGCTGGAGTTCGAAGACGGGGCGCTGGAGGCGATCGCGGAGAAGGCGATGGAGAAGGAGACCGGTGCGCGTGCCCTTCGTTCGATCATCGAGGAGTTCATGGTGGACATCATGTACGAGATCCCGAAGGACGACAACATCGGCGAGGTTCTGATTACCCGGGAATATATAGAAAGGAAGGGCGGGCCTGTCATTATAATGCGCGGACAGAGACGCCTGAAAGGAGATCAGGATTAATGAGTGATACGCAGGAACAGATCATGAAGGCTCTGGATGAACTTGTAAGCCGGGCGAAAGACAACAAGAACGTGATCGAGTATGATGAGCTGATCAAGGCGTTCGAAGCGATCGGTCTGCCGGACGACAAGATGGACGAGGTCCTTGAGTACTTCGAGAAACAGGGCATCGATATCCTGCAGGCCAAGGAAGATTCAGGCGAAGAAGACCTTACGGACGACATGCTCCTTGAGCCGGACGATGAGATGCTCATCAGTTCGGAGGAGGAAGCGGAGGCTGCCGAGGCCGCCGACGACGTGGACATCCTGGAGGGTGTGAGCACGGAGGATCCGGTGCGCATGTACCTCAAGGAGATCGGCAACGTGCCGCTGCTCACCAGCGAGGAGGAGGTCGAGCTCGCCAAGCGGGTGGAAGCCGGCGACGAGGAGGCAAAGAAAAAGCTGACGGAGGCCAACCTGCGCCTGGTCGTCAGCATCGCGAAGAAATATGTCGGCCGCGGCATGCCCTTCCTTGATCTGATCCAGGAAGGCAACATGGGCCTGATGAAGGCGGTCGATAAATTCGATTACAGAAAAGGATACAAGTTCAGCACATACGCGACCTGGTGGATCCGCCAGGCGATCACGCGCGGCATCGCGGATACCGGCAGGACCATCCGCGTCCCCGTGCACATGGTCGAGACCATCAACAAGACCCTCAGGATGACGCGCACGCTGCTGCAGGAGCTGGGCCGCGAGCCCACCCCGGAGGAGGTGGCGGACGCCCTCGGCGTTCCGGTCTCAAGAGTGCGCGAGGTGCTGAAGATCTCCCGCGACCCGGTGTCGCTCGACACCCCGATCGGCGAGGAGGACGACAGCCATCTGGGCGATTTCATCGAGGACGACTCGGCGCTCTCCCCTGCGGATTCCGCAGCCTTCTCCATGCTCAAGGAGGAGCTTTCGGTCGCGCTCGAATCCCTGACCGAGAGGGAGCGGCAGGTCATCCGCCTGCGCTTCGGCCTTGAGGACGGGCGGCAGCGCACCCTCGAGGAGGTCGGCAAAGAGTTCAATGTTACCAGAGAGCGCATCAGGCAGATCGAGGCGAAGGCGCTGCGGAAGCTCCGCCATCCGTCGAGAAGCAAGAGGCTCAAGGATTTCCTGACCTGACAAGGGGGCGGGTAAGCAATGATCAATTACGAAGAAGAACTGAAGAAATTTCATCCGAGCATGGACGTCAACGAGGCAGAGGACGCGATCTACAGCAGAGACCTGACGGATGTGACGGATATCCTCAAGGAGATGATCCGCGAGGAGAAACAGAAGAAGACGCAGCACTGACGGGGGCCGTGTGATGAGATGTATTTACTGCAACACCCCGCTCGCGGCCATTGACTACTGTCCCGGCTGCGGCGCGGATGTCTCCCTGCAGAAGCGGATCGTCCGGATCTCCAACCTGCTGTACAACCGCGGGCTGGAAAAGGCGACGGTGCGCGACATGTCAGGGGCGATCGACTGCCTGAAGCAGAGCCTGAAATTCAACAAAGAGAATATCGATGCCAGGAACCTTCTGGGACTGTGCTATTTCGAGACCGGCGAGGTCGTCTCCGCACTCTGCGAGTGGGTCATCAGCAAGAACTTAAAGCCGGACGAAAATCTGGCGGAGGAGTACATCTCCAGTCTGCAGAACAACAAGAACCGCCTGGACGCGATCAACCAGACGATCCGAAAGTACAACCAGTCCATCGAGTACTGCCGGCAGGGCAACGAGGACATGGCTGTCATGCAGCTGAAGAAGGTGATCGGCCAGAACTCCAAGCTGGTCAAGGCCTATCAGCTCCTGGCGCTGCTCTATATGAAGCACCGCGAATACGAGAAGGCGCGCCGTCTGCTGCGCAGGGCCGCCGCGATCGATACCACGAACACGACGACGCTCCGGTATCTCACCGAGATCGAGGAGATCACCGGAAAGAGCTCGGCCTTCGGGAGAAGAAAGACGCGCCCGGCAGGGCGCCCCGCGGAAACGGCCTACGAGGAGGAGACGGATCAGGCCGGCGCCGGCTCGCTCCGCTATGTGAGCGGAACGGAGACGATCATCCAGCCGACGACGTTCAGGGACAGCTCCACGGTGGCGACGCTGATCAATATTGCCCTCGGCATTCTGCTGGGCGGCGCCGTCGTCTGGTTCCTGGTCGTTCCTGCCACCCGGCAGTCCATCCGCGACAGCGCGAACCAGCAGGTCACGGACGCGAACACGAAGCTGGCCGCCGAATCCGCAAGGCTGCAGGATCTCCAGGAGGAGATCGATTCCTACGTGGCGCAGGCGGACGACGCCGGCAGGGAGAGGGATGACGCGCTGGAGAAGGCGGATTCCTACGAGGACCTGCTCGGAGTGGCCTCCCTGTATGTGACCGGATCGCAGACAGGCGCCGCGGACGCGCTGGGCACCCTGGACGCGGACCAGTTTGACGGGAACGCGAAAACGCTCTACAACGACCTGATGAGCGCCGTGAGCGCCTCCATGTTCTCCCAGTATTATTCCGCCGGCACGACGGCCTATGTCGCCGGCGATTACGCCACCGCGGCGGAGCAGCTGCAGAAGGCGGTGGAGTCGGATCCCGACAACACCAACCCGATGCACTACGACGCGATGTATTACCTGGGTTTTGCCTGGTATAACCAGGGAAATACCGAAAAGTCAAACGAGGTCTTCGGACAGATCGTCACGATGTACCCCTCGCAGGCTTCCACCGTGCAGGGCTATATCGTTCAGAACGCGCAGGGGACCGCGGCCTCCCAGGGAGAGATCTCCGTGGAGGGGCAGGGCGCGGACGCTGCCGCGGGCGGACAGGGCACGTATACCGACCCGAACACCTACACCGATCCGAACACCTACACCGACCCGTACGCGTACACCGATCCGAACACCTACACGGATCCGTACGCGGGAACAGGAGACCAGGGAGCTGTGAATTATTATGAGCAGCCCGCCTACGACCCCTCACAGGTCGCATGGACGGATCCCTACACAGGCCTCAACTATGATATGTACGGAAACCTTCTCGGGTAGACCGCACAGGAGTTAAGATGGAAGAGAACAGAGAGATCTATACCAGAGAGGAACTGGCCGCCGCGGTGCGCGTTCCCGCGATCGTCGAGCAGGACTTAAAGCGCATCATCAGCGACCGGCTGGAGCAGTGCGGGCTGTATTTCCGCGTATTCTCGCGGATCAAATCCCCGACCTCGATGGCAAAGAAATTTGAACAGAAACGATATCAGGACAACGGCGGGCAGCTGCAGGATCTGATCGGCGTGCGGATCAACCTCTACTTTGACGATGACGTGAAGATCTGCCGGTGGATCATGCAGGAGACCTTTGAGCTGATCGAGTGGTCGACCTCCGAGCGCAGCGAGGAGGAGTTCAAACCGATCAAGCTCAACGGCGTATTCCGCCTGCCGGAGTATCTGAAGGCCGAGATCTCCCCGGAGACCTGGGGCATGAACATTGACGACACCTTCGAGGTGCAGATCAAGACCATGTTCTTCGAGGGCTGGCACGAGATCGAGCATGATATGCGGTACAAGGGCGAAGAGCTCTGGAGCGGCTTCGGCAATTTCTCGCGGTATTTCAACAGTATCCTCGCGACGCTGGAGCTCTGCGACAAATCGATGGTCTCCCTTTTCGAGGACCTCGGGCATTCGCTGTACAAGGACGGAAGATGGAGCGATATGATCCGCTGCCATTTCAGGATGCGGATCGGCGATACGGCGCTCTACCCGGAGGTGGAGGCCTTCCTCGACCAGGACAGGAGCCGGAACGACAATATCGCGAAGCAGATCTACAAGACGCCCAGAAAGCAGCTGATGGACCTGCTGCTCAAACGGCCCCGCAGGATCCCGATCAACGTCAATACGATCGTCGCCCTGCTCAATGAGAACCTTTTCCAGGATCCGCGCCTGACGGCCATCTTTAAGGCGCACGACGTCTATAACGACGGGCGGGAGGAGGATCCCTTCGAGAACCGCCATTATGAGATGCGCCCGCTGGTGCGGCACACCGTCTTCCAGATGGTGACGACACTGGACGGGAACCGCATGAAGACCGGGGAGGTCACGCCGGAGGCGATCTTCGCAAAGGCGTCCGAACTGATCTGGCAGTGGATCAAGAACCGCTACGGCGGACTGTTCCGCACCATGCCGGCCCAGCTCTCCTGGTATAAGGCGGACGTCTGCGGCTACCATGTGCAGGTCGAGATCGAACCGGCAAGGCAGCTGCTCCGCATGCATACGCGGCATGTCGACCTGGACGTCGGCGGAAGGATCTGGTACTCGGAAGCCCTGCTCGAGAGGGCCGTGGACGATACGATCAGGCTCTCCGCCTGCAGCGGCTATGCGGAGCCCGACCGCGACAGGGGCATCTCACAGGGACTTTCAAGCTCCTTCTTCAGCTATCCGGGCTTCTATAAGTCCATCGTGGACGGCGTGGGCGTCGTGAACGGCTTTGAGTGCTCGGGAAGGCGCAGGATCGTGCATCCGGAGCAGGCCGGGGAGACCGCGGAAGTGCTTGCCGGCAGGGGCCGCAGCTTCCCGGTGGTGCTGGTCATCTCCGAGAGGGATGAGGGCGGACTGATGGACGAGGCGTGGCTGGGACAGTTCAGGGTCTCTGACTTTACGAGGACCGTCTGGCGCTACGCGCATGTGCTCACCTGCTATGCGGACGAATCCGAAGAGCTCCTGCGGCTGGCGGGGATCCCGGACCTGAGCGCCGTGGATTTCACCTATACTAAGGAGCGGATGGAGGAGGCCGGGGAAGGCCCTTACCTCATCCTCATGAACCACTCCGCCTTCATCGATCTGGAGATCGTCGCCCGCATCTTCTATCCCATGCCCTACTGCACCATCTGCACCTCAGACGGCTTCGTGGGGAAGGACGGGCTCATGCGGAACCTGGGCTGTATCCC
>CAJOLD010000036.1 GCA_905235435.1 uncultured Lachnospiraceae bacterium | reverse complement strand
CCTTCAGTTACAACAGAATAAGTTTGTGATGATTCTTGTTAAGTTTCCCCTTGACAACGGTCATTACATATCAGCAAGTCGCGACTATTCTTCTGTGACCTGCGCGACTCAATGCCGCGCCGGGCAGCCATTCCCATGTTCTCTGCCGCCCCAATACTCAACCTGATTTTCCAGATATCGAAAACATACGGGAAATCTGTTATAATAGCTTCGAGTTTTACTTATTCATTCAGTAATCCGGCGGCCGCCCGGCCGCTGCCAGATGGAGCAGATCATGAAACGAGGTACTGAACTTGCGGTCGCCGCGGCAGCGGCAGTGATCGCTCTTCTCTCTGTCCTTTGCTTCTATGTGGGGACTTCCTCTAATAATATGAAGAAAAATGAAGTTTCTCTGGATTCGCTCACCGGCTATGAGACGGAGAAGCAGGGTGAAGTGCGCTCTGTCCAGGAAATGGATACAGCGCCGAACGCCGGGAGCAAGACTACAGCGTCGAAGACCGGGAGCAAAGATGCCAGAGATGCATCAGAGACTGAAGACGAGGTCGATCCGCAGACCGCTGCCGCTCTTCGCGCGGCCCGTCTTGCTGCTCTCGGGCTTCCGGAACATCTTGTGATCTTTGTCGGGGACTCCCGCGTCGTCGGGATGGGAAAGGCAGAGAAGGACAATTATGATACCTGCGTCTATATCGGAGAGGTGGGCGAGGGATATGACTGGTTCATGGAGGACGGGCTCTCCCTCATGAGGGATGCCATCCTGGAGCATCCTGACGCGCCCGTCGTCGTGAACCTTGGCGTCAATGATCTCTGGAACATTGATCTTTATCTTGAAGAATACGGCACCTTCCGGGATGAGTTCCCGGATACCCGCTTTGTGTTTATGTCCGTCAATCCCGTGGAGGGCGAAGAACTGCCCGTCGACAATGTCGGGATCGGCGAATTCAACGCGAAGCTGCGCGAGGCCTTTCCGGATAACTACCTTGACAGCAGCTCCTGGCTGCGGGCCATGGAATTCGAGACCGTCGACGGCCTCCACTATACGGAGGACAGTTACTGCCTCATCCATGATTTCGCGGTGCGCCAGCTCTCCCGGGACTAGCTGCGCCGGACTGCGCCGCACCAGATCACGGCTGCCGGCGCCAAACCAGGACCGCGCCGCCCCCGCTCACACGAACTGCGCCATCACATAATTCGCGATATCAAGCCCCCGCTCTGTGAGGGAAAGGAATTTGCCGTCGTCCGCAAGAAGGCCCTCCGCCTCCATGCGGGCGATTTCTTCTTTCCAGCGCTCCATGGCGGAGACGCCGAAGGTCTCCTCAAAGCGCGCAAGGTCGACGCCGCGGATAAGGCGAAGGCCGAGGAACATCGTCTCCGACATCTCTTCCTCTAAAGAAAGGCTCTGCCTTTCTTCTTTTTTTCTGTCCCCCGCGATATAAGCAGCCAGATCGGTGGTGTTTTTTGTGCGCTCATTTCCAAGCAGGGAGGCGGCGCCGATGCCGAAGCCCGCGTACGGCTCCCGGATCCAGTAACCGGTATTGTGGACGCACTCCCTCCCCGGAAGCGCGTAGTTGGAGATCTCGTAGCGCGCGTATCCGGCGTCCGCAAGGATCCTTACCGTATCCGCGCTCATCTTCCTCTCCTCCTCCTCGGTGGGGAGAAGCTTTGGCGCAAGCCCGCGCTGCCTGCGAAGATCGTCTTCGCCGTAGGCGGCGCCGAAGGGCGTGCCCTCCTCGATGATCAGGCTGTAGGCTGAAATGTGCTCGGGCGAAAGCGCGCACACTGCCTTAAGGCTCCGCGCGAAGTCCTCCGGCTTCTGCCCGGGGAGCCCCGAGATGAGATCGATATTGATATTATCAAAGCCGGCTTTCCGCGCAAGGGCGAAGCTCTTTTCAAGATCCGCCCGGGTGTGGATGCGCCCGAGAAGCGCAAGCTCCTGATCGTCCGCGGACTGCATGCCGATGCTCAGCCTGTTTGTCCCCGCGCTTTTGTACTCCTGAAGCTTTCCCTCATCCAGGGTCCCCGGATTGCACTCGATGGAGATCTCCGCGTCCTCTCTCACCGCAAAGCGCCCTCTTACCGCCTCCATGAGCCGGAAGATCTGTCCTTCCTCCAGGCAGGAGGGCGTCCCTCCGCCGATAAACACGCTGCGCACCTCATAGCTGTCCGCATCCGCGAAATCACGGATCTCCTCCTCGAGGGCCCTTACATAGGCCTCCCGGACCTGTCTGTCAGCGGGCGCCGAGAGGAAGTCACAGTACGCGCATTTGCGCACACAAAAGGGGATATGAAGATATATCCCCAGCTGCTTTTTCATATTTTTGTTCCTTTTTACTCTAATTCTCATCCAGCTTCAGCACGCTCATGAACGCCTTCTGCGGGATCTCCACATTGCCGACCTGGCGCATCCGCTTCTTGCCTTCCTTCTGCTTCTCCAGCAGTTTCTTCTTTCGGGTGATATCGCCGCCGTAGCACTTCGCCAGAACGTCCTTGCGGAGGGCCTTTACGGTCTCGCGGGCGATGATCTTGCCGCCCACCGCCGCCTGGATGGGGATATCGAAGAGCTGACGCGGGATCTCCTCCTTCAGCTTCTCGCACATCCTGCGGCCGCGGTCATAGGCCGTGTCCGCGTGCACGATGAAGGAAAGAGCGTCCACCTCCTCGTGGTTGACGAGGATGTCCAGCTTCACCAGCGGCGACTGCACATATCCCTTCAGCTCATAGTCGAAGGAGGCGTAGCCGCGGGAGCGCGATTTGAGCGCGTCAAAGAAATCGTAGATGATCTCGTTGAGGGGCAGCTCGTACTTGAGCAGCGCCCTGGTCTCTTCCATATATTCTATGCCGACGTAGATCCCCCTGCGCTGCTGGCAGAGATCCATGATCGATCCGAGGAATTCGGTCGTCACCATGATCTCGGCGTTCACGAAGGGCTCCTCCATATACTCGATCTCGGAGGGATCGGGCAGGTTCGAGGGATTCGTCAGCGAGATCTCTTCGCCGTTCGTCTTGTGCACGTGATAGATAACGCCGGGCGCGGTCGTCACAAGGTCCAGGTTGTACTCCCTCTCCAGCCTCTCCTGGATGATCTCCAGATGAAGAAGTCCGAGGAAGCCGCAGCGGAATCCGAAGCCCAGGGCGAGCGAGGTCTCCGGCTCGAACTGCAGGGATGCGTCGTTGAGCTGCAGCTTTTCCAGCGCGTCCCGAAGGTCCGGGTATTTGGCACTGTCCGCGGGGTACATCCCGCAGTAGACCATGGGGTTGACCTTCTTGTAGCCGGGAAGCGCCTCTGCGCAGGGACGGGCGGCATCCGTCACCGTATCGCCGACCCGCGTGTCCGCTACGTTTTTAAGGCTCGCCGTAAAGTATCCGACCATGCCGGCGGAGAGCTCCCCGCAGGGGATGAACTGTCCGGGGCCGAAATAACCGACCTCCACGACATCGGCCTCCGCGCCGGTCGCCATCATGCGGATCCGCATGCCCTGCCGGATCGTTCCCTCCCTGAGGCGGCAGAAAACGATGACGCCGCGGTAGCTGTCATAGACCGAATCAAAGATGAGCGCTTTGAGCGGCGCTTCGGGATCTCCCTCCGGCGCCGGGAGTTTTTCAATGATCTGCTCCAGGACGTCGCGGACGTTCTCCCCGGTTTTGGCGGAGATCTTCGGCGCGTCCTGCGCTTCAAGGCCGATCACGTCCTCGATCTCGGCGACGACCCTCTCCGGCTCCGCGCTCGGAAGATCGATCTTGTTGATCACGGGCATGACCTCCAGATCGTGGTCGAGGGCCATGTACACGTTGGCCAGCGTCTGCGCCTCGATGCCCTGCGCGGCATCCACCACGAGGACCGCGCCGTCGCAGGCCGCGAGCGCGCGGGAGACCTCATAGCTGAAGTCGACATGGCCTGGGGTGTCGATCAGGTTGAAGATATACTCCTCCCCGGCGAGCGACGTGTAGACCGTGCGGACGGTCTGCGCCTTGATCGTGATGCCCCGCTCTCTCTCCAGATCCATATTGTCGAGGACCTGGTCCTGCATCTCCCTGCTCGTGAGCAGGCCCGTCATCTCGATGATGCGGTCCGCGAGCGTCGATTTACCGTGATCGATATGTGCGATGATACAGAAATTTCTGATTCTGCTCTGATCCTGTTTTTCCAAGCTCTGACCTCCCCTGTTATTCCCACAGTACCGTGATTCTAACATACAATGTTTTGCTTTGTCCACAAAGTTTTCTGTTGACATCCCCCGCGCTATGGTTTAAGATATCATAGCGTGTTTGATTGAAACGTCCGTGTCCGATTTTAATGAAACAAGCCTTTAGAAACAGCTTTTAAATTATATTGATTTTAAGTATGGAGGTGCAACGGGTTGGCTAATATCAAGTCTGCTAAGAAGAGGATCCTTGTTTCCAAGACAAGGAATGAGCGCAACAAATCGATCAAGTCTGCAGTCAAGACTTCTATCAAGAAGGTCGACGCTGCGATCGCCGCACAGGATAAAGAAGCAGCACAGGCTGCACTGCTTGCCGCAACTTCCCTGATCGATAAGGCCGCGACAAAGGGTGTCTATCACAAGAACACCGCTTCCCGCAAGATTTCCCGCCTTACAAAAGCCGTTAACGGCATTGCGTGATCTTATCTGTACAGAACATAACAAGGCCCCCCGCCGGTTCATCCTCCGCGCGGGGGGCTTTTTTATTTCCTCATCGATTGTCCGGACTCTGCCCGGGCCGCTCCGGTCTTCCGCTCACTTTTACGATGAGCGTCTCGACCCCGATGCGGTCCCCCACCTTTCCGGTCTTGATGCTCTCCTCCGTGCGGGCGCACTCCGTAAGCACGGCGCGCATCTCCTCCTCCGAAAAAGAGCTTCCCTGCCGCAGGAGCCTGCTTACCATCCAGGAGGCTTTTCCTTTCATCTTCCCGGCGATCATGTCCGTGCTGAACCCCTGGTCGCGCAGATCCTTTGCCGTGAGCATCTCTCTGAATTCCTTCTGAAGATTATACAGAATAGAGAGGGGCTTTGTCTGCAGCTCAAGCAGATCGTGATACAGGCGGATCGTTTCCCGTTGGTTTCCGGAGGCGATCGCCCGGATCATATCGAAGAGCTTGTCCTGCGGAGGCACCGTGCAGACAGCCTGCACATCCGCGAGCACGATCCCCTCGCGGCCCTCCGTGTAAGCGCAGAGCTTGTCGATCTCCCGGACGGCGAGCCACATGTCCTCATGCACCACGTCCAGAAGCTTTTCCCGCGCCTCCCCGGTGATCCTGGTATTTCTGGCGGCAAGGGCCTTTAAGATCCACGTCCCCATGGCGTCCCTGCCCGGGTGCGGGCACTCCTGCACCCATCCGTACTTCTCCACCGTCTTCCAGAGCTTCTGCCTCTTGTCCCCGGCTCTCTCCGAAAAGACGAGCACCGTCTCCGCGGGCAGATTCGGGATATAATCATTCAGCACATCGCAGCTCTTTTTAAAAAAGCCGGTGTCCTCGAGGATCAGCAGCCTGTGATCCGCAAAAAACGGCATGGTGTCCGCCTGCGCGATGACTTCCTCCGGGTCGGTCTTTTCCCCGCTGAAGATCTGCAGGTTGACCGTATCGTCCTCCGGAAGGACAGCCTTCTTTATCAGGCCGCGGTAATACTGCCGCAGGTAGCTCTCCTCTCCCACGAGGAGATACACCGGCGCAATATTCCCCCTGCCAAGCTCAGTTTTCAGATTTGCGGCTTTTCCGGGCATAGGATGACCTCAGTGATGACTTTTATTCTTCCGGCTCTTTGGGGATGACGATGGCGGCGATGATATAAAGCAGTACGCCGGCGCCTCCGAGCACCGTGAACAGCACAAAGAGCAGGCGCACCAGCGTCGCGTCCACACCAAAGTATTCCGCGATCCCCGCGCAGACACCGCACAGCATCTTATCGTTATTGGATCTGTAAAGCTTCTTCTGCATCATATCTCCTTTCCATCCCGCGAACGCCTCTGCGGGACCTACCATGTACCATATCATATTTGCCACGTCATGGCAAATTTGGTAGAATATAAAAACACCGGAAATACAAAAAGCACAAGTGAGGACGAGAATGGACAGAGTTGATATTGCCATTATCGGCACGGGACCCGCGGGGATCAGCGCGGCGATCACATCGGTGATCCGAAATAAAAAGATCCTGCTCCTTGGCAGCGCCGACCTTTCGGCCAAGATGCGGAAGGCACAGGAGATCCGGAATTACCCGGGCCTGCCCGCCGTCTCCGGGGAGGCGCTCTCGGCGGCGATGCAGGAGCACCTTTCTTCCATGGGCATTGAGATCACGGAGGACAAGATCATTTCCGTCTACGCGATGGGCAGTTATTTCGCGCTGCAGGCCGCGAGCGGAATCATGTATGAAGCCTCCAGCGTCATCCTTGCCGCAGGCGTGACGGCGGCAAAGCCTTTCCCGGGCGAGGAGGAGCTGCTCGGCAGAGGCGTAAGCTACTGCGCTACCTGCGACGCGCCGCTCTGCCGGGGGAAGGAAGTCATCGTCATCGGCTTTTCGCCGGATGAGGAAAAGGAAGCGGCTTTCCTCGCGGAGACCGCGTCAGCCGTCACCTATATCCCGATGTACCGGCAGGAGGTGCAGCTTCCGGAGACCATCCGCGTGGAGCGCGCGCGCCCGGCAGGGATCGCTTCGGACGGGCAGAAAAGGATCGTTAGGACACAGGAGGGGACCCTCACCTGCGATGCCGTTTTCGTTCTTCGCGAGAGCGTTTCCGCAGGCACCCTGGTCCCGGGTCTTGAAACAGACGGGCCCCATGTAAAGGTCGATCTGCAGATGCGCACAAATCTTCCGGGCTGCTATGCCTGCGGAGATATCGCCGGAAAGCCCTACCAGTACATAAAGGCTGCCGGCCAGGGCAACACCGCCGCCCTCTCCGCCGTCAGCGATCTGGACGAAAAGAAAGACAGTTAAAGAAAAACAGCTAAAGAAAGACAGTTAAGGAAAGGAAGGGAATAAAGATGGTGAAAAAGATCTCCGGAGATGATTTTCAGGAAGTACTTGAGAGCAAAAAAGCAGTCGTGGATTTCTCCGCCGGCTGGTGCGGGCCCTGCAAAATGCTGGCCCCCGTCATCGACGCGATCTCCTCTGACCTGGACGGGCAGGTGGATTTCTTCAATATCGACGTGGATGAGGCCCCGGAGCTCGCGGCGCAGTACAGCGTCATGAGCATCCCCGCCGTCATACTGTTTAAGGACGGGGAAGCCGTGAGCGTGGCGGTCGGTTTCCGCCCGCAGCCAGAGCTTGAGACCTGGATCAGGGATACGCTGCTTTGAAGATAAAAATGGCACGCTAAGAAAACCATCGCTGAAACTTCATTTTTTCTTCTGAAAGCAGACACAGTTTAGACACATTTGAATCTTATACTGTGATTGTACCGGGAGGGAACCAAACGGTACATGCAAACTCAGTCTTTGCGGTGCCCACACACCGCAGAGATCTCCCTCAAACAATTGATTTTCTCTTTCCCAAAAAAGCAGCCGCAGGTTTTTGACCTGCGGCTGTTTTTTTCAGTTTACAGCAGCGTGCTAAGATACTGTCCCGTAAAGGAAGCTTCGCAGCGCGCCACCTCCTCCGGCGTCCCCTGCGCGATCACCGTGCCGCCTCCGTCCCCTCCCTCGGGGCCGAGGTCGATGATATAGTCCGCGGTCTTGATCACATCCAGATTGTGCTCGATCACGATCACCGTGTTCCCGCCGTCCGCCAGCCGCTGCAAAATATCGATCAGCTTGCTGACGTCCGCGAAATGAAGGCCTGTGGTCGGCTCATCGAGGATATAGAGGGTGCGCCCGGTGCTGCGCCGGCTCAGCTCCGCCGCCAGCTTGATCCTCTGCGCCTCCCCGCCGGAAAGCTCCGTCGAGGGCTGGCCGAGGCGGATGTAGGAGAGACCGACGTCGTTGAGTGTCTCGATCTTCCTGCGGATGGAGGGGATGGGCTCGAAGAACCGCAGCGCCTCCTCCACCGTCATATTGAGCACATCGTAGATCGTCTTTCCCTTGTAGCGCACCTCCAGGGTCTCCCGGTTGTAGCGCTTTCCGTGGCATACCTCACAGGGTACGTACACGTCGGGAAGAAAGTTCATCTCTATTTTCAGGATCCCGTCGCCGCTGCAGGCCTCGCAGCGTCCGCCCTTCACATTGAAGCTGAACCTGCCTTTATTGTAGCCTCTGGCCTTCGCGTCCGCCGTGGAGGCAAAGAGCTCCCGGATGGGATCGAAAACGCCGGTGTAGGTCGCGGGATTGGACCTGGGCGTGCGGCCGATCGGAGACTGATCGATGTTGATCACCTTGTCGAGCTGCTCCATCCCGGTGATCTTGTCATGAGCGCCCGGGATGGTCCGCGCGCGGTTTAATCTGCGCGCCGCCGCCATATAGAGGATCTCATTGACCAGCGAGCTCTTCCCGGATCCGGAGACACCGGTCACGCAGGTAAATACACCCGTCGGGAAGGATACGTCGATGTTCTTCAGGTTGTTCTCCCGCGCGCCGTGGACCGTCAGCCATCCGGCAGGCGTCCGCCGCACCGGGGGCACTTCGATCTTCTCCCGCCCCGCCAGGTAAGCGCCCGTCACGGACTCCCGGCATTTCATGATCTGGGCTGCCGTTCCCTCGGCGACCACCTCGCCGCCGTGCTCTCCGGCGCCGGGCCCGATATCCACAATATAGTCCGCGGCCCTGATCGTCTCCTCATCGTGCTCCACGACGATCAGCGTATTCCCGAGATCGCGCAGATCAAAGAGGGCCCGCAGCAGCTTTCCGTTGTCCCTCTGGTGCAGACCGATGCTGGGCTCGTCCAGGATGTAGGCCACGCCCACCAGGCCGGAACCGATCTGGGTGGCCAGGCGGATCCGCTGCGCCTCTCCGCCCGAAAGCGTGGCGGTCGCCCGCGCAAGGCTCAGGTAGTCCAGTCCCACGTTGACCAAAAAGCCCAGGCGGCTGCGGATCTCTTTGAGCAGCTGCTTTCCGATCAGCAGCTGCTGGGGGGACAGCGTCAGGTCCTCCATGAACTTCTGCAGCTCACCGATCGACATGGACGTGATCTCATAGATGTTTTTGTCCGCCACGGTCACCGCCAGCGCGGAGGGCTTCAGCCTCTGCCCATGGCACGCCGCGCAGGGCGTGATCCGCATGAAGGTCTCGTACTCCGCCTTGCCGCTCTCGGAGTAGGTCTCCCGGTATCTGCGCTCCACGTTGCGGATGAGGCCCTCGAAGGCCACGTTGTAGACGCCCTCTCCCCTCTGGCCCTTATAGCGGACCTTGACTTCGAGCCCGCCCGTCCCGTACAGGAGGATATTGCGGATCCTCTCCGGATATTTCTCAAAGGGGGTCGACAGGGAGAACCCGTATTCTTCGGCAAGCGCGTCCAGCACGGCTCTGGTGAAGCTCCCCTGCGTGCTGCTCGACTGCCAGCCGTTGACGACGATCGCTCCCTCATCGATGCTCAGCGAAGGATCCGGGATCATCAGTTCCGGATCAAATTCCATCTTATAGCCGAGGCCGGTGCACTCCGGGCAGGCCCCGTAGGGATTGTTGAAGGAGAAGCTGCGCGGCTCGATCTCATCGATACTGACCCCGCAGTCCGGGCAGGAGAAGGACTGGCTGAAGGTCTCCAGGACCGGCTCCTTCTCCGGCTCCTGCGCCTCCACAAAGGCGAGCCCTTCGGCCAGGTCGAGCACCTGTTCCAGGGAACCGGCGAGACGCTGCCGGACACCGGGCTTCACGATCAGACGGTCCACGACGATCTCGATATCGTGGCGGACGTTCTTCTCCAGGCGGATGTCCTCGGAGAGGTCCCGGTTCTGCCCGTCCACGCGGACGCGGACATAGCCGTTCTTTCTCGCCTGCGCGAAAAGCTTCGTGTGTTCTCCCTTCCGCCCGCGGACGACCGGCGCGAGCAGCACCAGCCTTGTCCTCTCCGGGTGCTCCAGGAGCTGGTCCGCCATCTGGTCCACCGTCTGCCTGCGGATCTCCCTGCCGCAGACCGGGCAGTGCGGGATGCCGATCCGCGCGTACAGAAGGCGGAAATAATCATAGATCTCCGTCACCGTCCCGACTGTTGAACGCGGGTTCCGGTTCGTCGATTTCTGGTCGATGGAGATCGCGGGAGGAAGCCCTTCAATGCTCTCCACGTCCGGTTTTTCCATCTGTCCCAGGAACTGGCGCGCGTAGGACGAAAGTGATTCCATATATCTCCGCTGTCCCTCGGCGTAGATCGTATCGAAGGCCAGCGATGATTTCCCGGACCCCGAAAGCCCCGTCATGACGACAAAGTTGTTTCTGGGGATGTCCAGGCTTACATTCTTTAAATTGTGCGCGTTTGCGCCGCGGATACGGATATAGTTCTTCAGATCTTTCTTCTGTGCCATTTTCGTGATCTACTCCCTGCGCCTGCCCCTGCTCCGCGCGAACGGATCCGCCTCGGCGAGCGCGCTCTTCAGCTCCAGCATCCTGTCGCGGAGCTCGGCGGCTGCCTCAAAGTTCAGGTCGGCCGCTGCCTTTCTCATTTCCTTCTCGATCTTTTCGATCAGTTTCTGCAGTTCCTTCGGGCTCATGGATTCCGGATCCTTCTCCAGCGCCTTCTCCTGCTTCGCGACCTCCTTCGAGATGCTGATCAGGTCGCGCACCGACTTGCGGATCGTCTGCGGCGTGATCCCGTGTTCCTTGTTGTACTGCTCCTGCAGGGTCCGCCGGCGCTCGGTCTCGTCGATCGCGTACCGCATCGAATCCGTGATCGTGTCCGCGTACATCAGCACGCGCCCGTCCGCGTTCCTCGCGGCCCTGCCCACCGTCTGGATGAGGGATGTCTCCGAGCGCAGAAAGCCCTCCTTGTCGGCGTCCAGGATGGCCACCAGCGAGATCTCCGGGATATCCAGTCCCTCACGCAGAAGGTTGATGCCCACAAGAACGTCGAAGACGTCCAGACGCATGTCGCGGATGATCTGGGTGCGCTCCAGTGTGTCGATATCCGAGTGCAGATACCGCACGCGCACGCCCACTTCCTTCATGTAGTCCGTCAGGTCCTCCGCCATGCGCTTGGTGAGCGTCGTCACCAGCACCTTGTTCCCGGCGGCGGTCTCTTTGCGGATCTCGGCGATCAGGTCGTCGATCTGTCCCTCGACGGGCCGCACTTCGATCCTGGGATCCAGAAGGCCGGTGGGACGCAGGACCTGCTCGGCCCGAAGGAGCTCGTGCTCCGTCTCATAGGGGCCGGGCGTCGCCGAAACGAACAGGATCTGGTCGATCTTGCTCTCGAACTCTTCAAAATTGAGGGGCCGGTTGTCCTTCGCGGAGGGAAGGCGGAAGCCGTAATCGACCAGCGTGGTCTTTCTGGACTGGTCCCCGTTGTACATTGCCCTAAGCTGCGGGAGGGTCATGTGGGATTCATCGATGATGATCAGATAGTCGTCCGGGAAAAAGTCCATCAGCGTGTGCGGCGTCGCGCCGGCGGGAAGCCCGGCCAGATGCCGCGAATAGTTCTCTATCCCGGAGCAGAAGCCCGTCTCCCTGAGCATCTCCACGTCAAAGTGCGTGCGCTCGCTGATCCTCTGGGCCTCCAGCAGCTTATCCTCGCTCCTGAAATACTTTACGCGCTCTTCAAGCTCCTCCTCGATGGCCTTTGCGGCCGTCTGGATCTTCGGCATCGGGATGACGTAGTGGGATGCCGGGAAGACCGCGATGAAATCCAGCGCCTTCCTGACAGCGCCGGTCAGAACATCGATCTCGCAGATCCTGTCGATCTCGTCGCCGAAGAACTCGACCCTGTAGGCATAGTCATCCGCATCCGCGGGGAAGATGTCCAGGACGTCCCCCTTCACGCGGAAGGTACTTCTGTGAAAATCCATCTCGCTGCGCTCATACTGGATGTCGATCAGCTTTTTGATGATCTCGTCCCTGTCGCGCGTCTGCCCCTGCCTTAAGTAGATCACCATATCCCGGTAATCCACCGGGCTGCCCAGACCGTAGATGCAGGAGACGCTGGCCACGACCACCACGTCCCGCCGCTCCACCAGGGAGGCGGTCGCGGAGAGACGGAGCTTGTCGATCTCGTCGTTGATGGCGGAGTCCTTCGCGATGTAGGTATCCGAGGAGGGAATATAGGCTTCCGGCTGGTAGTAATCATAGTAGCTGACGAAATACTCCACCGCGTTCTCCGGGAAGAATTCCTTAAACTCCCCGTAGAGCTGCGCCGCCAGCGTCTTATTGTGGGCGATCACCAGCGTCGGCCGGTTCAGCTGTTCGATCACGTTTGCCATCGTGAAGGTCTTTCCGGACCCGGTGACGCCCAGAAGCGTCTGGCACTGATTGCCCTCCCGGAAGCCCTCTGTCAGCGCGCGGATCGCCTGCGGCTGATCCCCGGTCGGCTTATATTCAGAATGAAGTACGAAATGATCCATCTTGCTCTCCTGCCGCAGGGCCATAATGACAAGAGCGGGGCAGCTTTTCCTCCCTGCCCCGCCGCTTCAGTCCTTTTTTTCGCTCAGCCGTGCAGGCCTCTTGCCTGACGGTCCATGTCCTCCACGACGATATCGTAGATCTCGCCGAGGGTGGAACAATATTCCAGCACCTTCCAGGGCTCGTTCGTGTGATAGTGGATCTTGATCAGCTCCTCGTCCCCTACCGCAAGCAGGCAGTCGCCCTTGAAATTCGCGACAAAATAATCGTTGATCGCATCCTCGTCGAGGTCCTCGCCCTCGATCAGAAGCTGTGTGTCATATCTGTACTCAAGCATATCTGTTCCTCCCTCTTCTGACATGTGACACATTGAAGCATTTTCCGCTTCATTTTTCTATTTGTAACTATGAAATGCCCCCTGATATAATAACCTTAACAGCTCTATCACGGCGGCCGCTGCCGCCATTCCTTTCAATTCGGACCGTCTGCCGGTCCACTCGGAGGTCGATCACATCATGAAGCAGCAAATGAAGGGCCGTCTGCGCATTCTTCGCAGACAGGCAAATCTTACCCAGTTACAGCTCGCGGAGATCTTAAATATCGAGCGGGCCACCTACAGCAACTATGAAAACGAGAACCGAACCCCGCCGCTGGACGTCCTCATCAGGCTGGCGGATTTCTACCACCTCACCCTCGATTCCCTTGTCCGCACGGATATCTCGGAACTCGCCGGTTTTTCCCGTTCCGATCTGATCTCGCCGGACGAGCTCTCGGTCCTGACCGCCTTCCGGGCGCTCTCGCCCTCGGGCCGCCGCATGGTCCTGCAGTTTATATCCTACACGGAGGAGGTCGACCTCTTTACGGGACGATCCGCCCCGCTGCAGCCTCCTTCCTCGTTCCCGGACTCTCTCTCGCAGATCACATCCTGACCGGGCACCGGGCCCTGCGGTCTTATTCCTTTCCGTTCCAGCAGTACGTGCAAAGTTCGTCTTTTCCGATTCCTACGGAGTCGATCAGGTCGTCCAGGCGGTTGTACCGAAGAGACGTAAACCCGAGGCGGCGTCCGATCTCGTCCACCATCTTCTTATGGCGGTCGGAATCCGGATTCGCGTAGTCATCGAGCACGCAGCGCTCTACCTCGCTGCCCTCCTCATCACAGATGACGCGGCGGGCGATCAGCTCCATCTCCGAGGTCGATCTGGAGAAGTTGATGTACTTGCAACCGAAAAGCAGCGGCGGGCATGCGGGGCGCACATGGACTTCCTTTGCGCCGCTGTTATACAGAAACTCCGTCGTCTCCCGAAGCTGGGTGCCGCGGACGATCGAGTCGTCGATCAGAAGAAGGCGGCGGTCCTCGATCAGTTCATGGACGGGGATCAGTTTCATTTTCGCGATCAGGTCGCGGCGCGACTGCATGGTCGGCATAAAGGAGCGCGGCCAGGTCGGCGTGTATTTGATAAAGGGTCTCGAGAACGGGACGCCGGATTCGTTCGCGTAGCCGATGGCATGCGCGGTCCCGGAGTCCGGAACGCCCGCCACGGTATCGATCTCGGCGGAGGTCATCCCGTCACGCTTTGCGAGCTTTTCGCCGCAGCGCTGGCGCATGGCCTCGACGGAGACTCCCTCGTAGGAAGAAGCCGGATAGCCGTAGTAGACCCAGAGGAAGGTGCAGATCCTCTTTTTCGTTCCCGGCGCGACAAGGGTCTTCACGCCTTCCGGGGTCATGACGGCGACCTCGCCGGGGCCCAGCTCTCTGTAATCGTGGTAGCCGATATTCAGGTACGCGAAGGATTCAAAGCTTGCGCAGAAGCCCTCCTCCTTGCGGCCGATCACCAGAGGCGTGCGGCCGTAGCGGTCCCTCGCGCAGTAGATGCCGACGGGCGTGAGCAGAAGGAAAGTCATGGATCCCTCGATCTTCTCCTGCGCGTAGCGGATCCCGTCCACAAGGTTGTCCTGCGAATTGATCAGCGCGGCCACAAGCTCCGTGGCGTTGATATCGCCGCCGCTCATCTCAAGGAAATGCGTGCTGTTCTTGTCGAGGACCTCCCCGGCAAGCTGATCGATGTTGTTGATGCGCCCCACGGTCGTGATCGCGTAGGTCCCGTGATGGGAGCGCACGATCAGCGGCTGCGGCTCATAGTCCGAAATGCATCCGATGCCCATATTCCCGTGCATCTTCTGGACGTCGTCCTCAAACTTTGTCCGGAATGGGCTGTTTTCGATATTATGTATGGCTCTGTCAAATCCGTCTTCCCCGTATACGACCATACCGGCTCTGCGGGTCCCAAGATGTGAATGGTAATCTGTGCCGAAGAACAGATCAAAAATACAGTCTTCCTTCAGCGCTGCAGCAAAAAATCCACCCATTTTAAATCCCTTCCAATCCTATCTTCTTTTTCTTTTTCAGAACCACGCATGATTATAGCATGGTTTATCTGTTTTGTCTCCACTTTTCGCAAGTTGCCCGGTGTAGAAAACTGTGGTACGATGAAGCACGGAACTGTTATCTTTTGCACAAAAAAGGCAGGATCATCTATGAGCAGTTTGCTGTTTGGCTATTCCACCTTCATGTTTTCACCGGTCATTTGTCTTGTCTATATTGCTGCCGCCGTCCTTCCGGCCGCCTGGCTGCTTCATTATATCTGGAAGAATGACACCTGGGAAAAGGAGCCCCCGGAGCTTCTGCTCTCCCTCCTTCTTCGGAGCGTGATCTCCGTGATCATCGCCGTCGTCCTGGAAGTGCTCTTCGGCTATATCATGGAAGCAATGGTCGATTACGTGAAGATCCAGTATGACTACGCGTACTATACAAGGATGTGCATCGGGGAAGCCGTCATGGTCGGCTTCGTGGAAGAGTTCGCGAAGGATATCGTTCTGTATAAAAGGACGTGGAACGACCCCAATTTCAACTACCGTTTCGACGCCATCGTCTACTCCGCCTTTGTATCCCTGGGCTTCGCGGCGCTGGAAAATATCAAGTACGTTTTCTCCTACGGTCTTTCCGTCAGCCTCTCCAGGGCGCTGCTTGCCATTCCCGGGCATCTCTCCTTCTCGGTCCTGTTCGGCTTCTTCTACGGCCGCGCAAAGCACGCTTCCAACCAGGGAGATGAAAAAACCGCAAAGATGGATATTACCATCGGCTATCTGACGGCGGTCGCTGCCCACGCTTTCTATGACGCCTGCGCGATGATCAACAGCACCCCGTCCATGATCGTTTTCTTCGTCTTTATCATCCTTCTGTATTACGGCATCTCCAGGCTGGTCAGGCGGGAATCTAAGACGAACGTTCCTGTCTGAGCGGGCTGTCCTGTAAGCCGCAAAGGCTGTGAAGCACGGAGCCGGGTAAGCTCCTGTGTTTCACAGCCTTTTTCTTTCCTTTACTCGATCTTATTGATTATTTCCAAAAGCCCGTCCCGGATCTGCGCATTGACGCGGGCCGCCTCCTCGCGGGAACCCGCGCAGGAGTAGAAGTAGAACTTGATCTTCGGCTCCGTGCCGGAGGGCCTTACCGCGAACCAGCTGCCGTTCTCCAGGAAGAAGCGCAGCACATTGGAGGCCGGGATGTCCTCGAAGCCGTCGATGTAGTCGATCACCTTATCGACCCTGTACCCGCCCACGGAGCGCGGAAGGTCCGCCCGCAGCTCGGTCATCATGCGCCCGATCCTCTGCGCGCCGGCAATGCCCTGCAGCACGAGGTTTGGCTCGTCCTCGGCAAAGCAGCCGTATTTCGCGTAGATATCCTCGAGCACGTTCCAGAGCGTCTTGCCCTGCAGGCGGTAGTAGGCGGCCGCCTC
>CAJOLD010000035.1 GCA_905235435.1 uncultured Lachnospiraceae bacterium | reverse complement strand
CGCGGTCCGCCCAGACGGTAAGCTGCTCGCCTGCCGCCGCGCGGAAGGTGTCCGCCGCGGCGAGGACGACCTTTTTGCCTTCGTCCTTCAGGATTCCCGCAAGCTTTCCGACGCTGGTCGTTTTTCCAACACCGTTTACGCCGACGACGAGGACGACCGACTGGCGCTCCTCAAACTCGTAGGCGGTCTCGCCCACGTCCATCTGGTCGCGGATGCTCTGCATCAGAAGGTCCTTGCACTCGGAAGGATCCTTGATGTTCTGCTCTTTGACCTTCTGTTTGAGGTCGTCGATGATGGCGGTCGTAGCGTTGATCCCGATGTCTCCCATGACGAGGATCTCCTCGATCTCATCGTAGAAATCGTCGTCAATGCTGGAATATCCGCTGAAGATCGCGTCGAAGCCCGAGACGATATTGTCCCTGGTCTTCGCGAGTCCTTCGACAAGACGTTTAAAAAATCCTTTTTTCTCTTCTTTGTTCTCTTCCATAAAACCCCCGCTCAGGCGTCAAGTTCTTTTTCGATCAGGTCAACGGACACCTGCGCGGAGATGCCCTTTTCCTGCATGGTCACGCCGTAAAGGCGGTCAGCGGCGGCCATTGTGCCGCGCCTATGTGTAATAATAATGAATTGCGTCTGCTTTGTCAACTTGCGCAGATACGCGGCAAAGCGCTCTACATTGTTCTCATCGAGCGCCGCCTCGATCTCATCCAGGAGACAGAACGGGGACGGCTTGAGGCTCTGGATCGCGAAGAGCAGGGCAATGGCAGTGAGCGCTTTTTCGCCGCCGGACAGCTGCATCATATTCTGCAGCTTCTTTCCGGGAGGCGAAGCGATCACGCGGATCCCGGCCTCCAGGATATCCTGGTCTTCCACCAGCTCCAGGGTGCCGCTTCCGCCGCCGAAGAGCTGTTTGAAGGCTTTGTCGAACTCCCTGCGGATGAGCGCGAACTGTTCCTCAAAGCGTTTGCGCATGCCGCGGTCAAGCTCGTCGATGACCTTCTGCAGTGCTTCCTCCGCCTTCTGCAGGTCCTCCTGCTGGCCCGTCAGGAACGAATGCCGCTCGGAGAGCTCCTTGAACTCTTCGATCGCGTTAACGTTGACGCTGCCCAGATTACGGATCTCCGTGCGGAGTTCGCCGGTGCGCTTTTTAAGCGCTGTCCTTGAACCGAGATCCTCCTGCTTTAGTCCTTCGGCGTCCGAGGGCGTGAGTTCAAAATCCTCCCACAGGGACGTGATCAGGGCATCCCGTTTCTCTTCATTCTTTTCCAGTGTGCCGCTCAGTCTGAAGCACTCCCGGTCCAGACGCGAGCTGTGTTCGGAGAGCTCCTCTCTGCGGGTAAAGAAGGCGCGGCGTTTCTGTTCCGTCTCTTCCCTTCCGGCAAGCAGCTTTTCGGCGCGCGCCTGCGCCTCCTCGGCGCTCTTTTCCGCTTCCGCGATCTGCTCTGTCAGGGAAGTGATCTCCTCTTCCTTATCCTTTGCTTTGCGGTTTCCTTCTCCGCGTCCCTCCAGGACCGATCTTTGCTCGGCCCGGAAGCGCTCTTCCTCTTCCTTTGTCTTTTCAAGGCTTGTCTCAAGGAAGGCTTTCTGCTGCGCGAGGGAGGCAGCCTCCAGCTTGATCTCCTCAAGCTCCCGCTGTTTATCCTCCTCCTCGGAGCGCGCCTTCTCCAGCCTCTTAACGTCAAAGTCCTCGCGGCGCCTGAGCATGGCGTCCTGCTGGCCGATCTTCCGGAGCTCTTCCTTAAACTGCTCCGCCTCGGCGCGCAGCGCGGCCGCCTGCTTTTCAAGCTCCGCTTTTTCTTTCTCGATCTGTTTGCGGGTGCTCTGCGTACGGATGCTCAGGCTCTCGGCCTCGCCCAGCCTTACGCGGAGCGTATTCTGTTTGAGATAGCTGCGCTGGAGCTGATCGGATATAGCCACGAGCTTTTCTCTGGCCTCTTCTCTTTTGGCGCGGACCTCCGCGACCTTTGTCCGCAGGCTCTCCAGCTTTTTCTCGTGGCGCGCGGTCCTCTCCGCGGCCTCCTCGATCTCTCTGCGGCGTCCCATCAGGTTGCTGCTGTTTTTGAACGCGCCGCCCGTCATGGAACCGCCGGGGCTTAAAAGCTCTCCCTCCAGCGTGACGATTCGAAGCGAATAGTGGTAGGCCCTCGCGAGCGCCGCCGCATGATCAAGATCGTCCGTGACCCAGGTGCGGCCGAGCAGCTGATCGGCAACGCTTGTGTATTTTCTGTCGCATTTTACCAGCGTGCTGGCAAGTCCGATCACGCCGGGATGCTTTAAGACGGAGCGGTCAGGCTCCCTCTGTTTTTTGTCGAGCGCCGTCAGCGGCAGGAAGGTGCAGCGTCCGAAGCGGTTGGTCTTTAAGAAGCTGATCATGCGCTTCGCGGTCTCTTCGTCCTCCGTGACGATATTCTGGATGCTCCCGCCCAGGGCGGTCTCGATCGCCGTCTCATATTTTTTATCTGTCGTGAGCAGGTCGGCGACCACGCCGATAATGCCGCTCTCCGTCTCTTTCTGCTCCATGACGCGGCGGATGCTGTTGCCGTAGCCGTCATAGCGCTCCGCGATATTGCGGAGCGATTCGAGGCGGGAAGCCTCTCTGTGATACTGCTCCTGCTCCTCTTCGAGCGCCTGCTGAAGGCCGGAGAGCTCTTCCTGGATCTTTCCGAGCTCCTCATTGATCGAAGCGCTCTGCGCATCCAGGGACGAGATCGCCTCATCGACCTTTCCCCTGTCGCTCTCATAGGATGAGATCGCGGACTGCTGCTCTTCCTCCTCGCTGCCAAGGGACAGCAGCTGCTGGGTGAGGCGCGTATCCCGGATGGTGATCTGTTCCAGGCTGGCAGCGCCTCTCTGCTGCTTTGCCTCGAGCTCGCTGCGCGTCTCCAGGATGGCGATCCGCTCGTTCTTCTCTTCCTCGATGGTCCCGCTGATCCTGGACACCTCCAAGGAGGCGCGGGTGCATGCGTCCTGCGCTTCTTCAAGGGCTTCCTTTAAGGCCTCTTCCCGCTCCGCGGCGTCTTCCAGATCCGCCTTGTAAACTTCGGCGTCCTGCTGCCGGCGGCCCATCTCTTCCTCGATCTGGGCAAGGCGCTGGGTGAGCATTTCCTCGCTTTTCTGCGCGGAGCTGATCTGCTCCTTCAAAAGAGCGATCCTGCCCTGCATCTCCTGCGCGCGCATCTTCGCGTCAGTCGCTTCGGTGCGGCATGCTTCCACATTTTCATCGATCCCGCGGATGGCTTCCTCGAGCTCGTCATATTCCGTTCTGGCCCGGTCGTACTCTGCCTTCACCTGCTCCAGCTCGGCAGTCACGGCTTCCAGCTTTTCACGGACCTCGGCCTCTTCGCTGTTCAGCGCGCCGGTCTCCGCCAGGAACAGATTGGCCTGATAGAGGCGCAGCTCATCGCGTTTCGCGAGATAGATGCGCGCCTTCTTTGCCTGGTGTTCCATCGGGATCAGCTGCCTGTCCAGCTCGGACAGGATATCATTCACACGAAGGAGGTTGGCATGCTCATTGTCAAGCTTCTTTGCCGCCTCCTGTTTTCTCTTTTTATATTTGACGATACCGGCCGCCTCGTCGAAGAGCTCTCTTCTGTCCTCCGGCTTGCCGCTGAGGATCTTGTCGATCTGGCCCTGGCCGATGATGGAATATCCGTCCCGGCCGATTCCGGTGTCATAGAAGATCTCCTGCACGTCGCGCAGACGGCAGGCGCTTCCATTCAGCAGATATTCGCTCTCACCGGAGCGGTAAAGGCGGCGTCCGACCGTCACCTCCTCGTAGGAGACGGGCAGGCTGTGATCGGAATTGTCAAAGGTGATAAAAACAGAGGCGTACCCCATCTGTTTGCGGGTCTGTGTTCCGGCAAAGATCACGTCCTGCATGGAACCGCCGCGCAGTTCTTTGACTCTCTGCTCCCCGAGCACCCAGCGCACGGCGTCCGCGACATTGCTCTTGCCGCTCCCGTTCGGGCCGACGATACCGGTGATCCCGTGCTGGAACCGGAAGACTGTTTTATTGGCGAAGGACTTAAAGCCCTGGATCTCTATACTTTTCAGATACATTTAATTAACTTCCTCATCCCGGAGCGCAAGGAGCGCCCTGTAGGCGGCCTCCTGCTCTGCTGCTTTCTTTGTCGGTCCCTTCCCTGTGCCGACGACGCGGCTGCCCAGACAGGCGGCCACACTGAAGATCCTCGCGTGCGCGGGGCCTTCTTCGCCGGTCAGTTCATAGTGCAGGTGTTCATCCCGGTATCTGCTCTGCGCGATCTCCTGGAGGATAGTTTTGCTGTCGAAAAAGAGTTTCTTGTTTTCCGTATCCGTCAGGATGAACCTGCAGATAAATTCTTTCGCGACAGCAAGACCACCATCCAGGAACATGGCCCCGATCAGCGCCTCCATGGCGTCGGAGACGATCGAATCTCTTCCGCGCCCGCCGGTCATCTCCTCGCCCTTCCCCAGGCTGATGCAGTCCTGAAGACCGATATCCCTCGCGCACTGCGCCAGGGTGGGCTCACAGACGAGGCTCGCGCGCAGCCTGGTCATCTCTCCCTCCGGCATGTCCGGGCGGGTGTTGTAGATAAATTCGCTGCTGCAGAGCTCAAGGACAGCGTCCCCGAGGAACTCAAGCCTTTCATTGTCATGAAGATTCATGCGCCTGTGCTCATTCGCGTAGGAACTGTGGCGCATGGCCTGCTTTAAAAGAGACTGGTCCCGGAACCGGTAGCCGGTCACTTCCTGCAGTCTGTCTAGTTTTTGCTCATCAATAATCATCTTTTTCCTTATTACGAATCAACGCTGCAGAGCATGACGGCAGTGCCCGCTCTGCAGCGTCTCCCCCTTTGCTGCAGTAAATTCGTAAAGCTTTATTCTATGGCACCCCTGATCGCCACAAGCGCATCATCGACCGTGACGATCTTTTCCGCCTCTTCGATCGGGATCTCGATGTCGAGCTCATCCTCGATGGCAGCGATAATGGAGTACAAATCAAGTGAGTCTGCTCCGAAGTCATCCCTGAATTTGGATTCGTGAGTGACGTCCTCCGGATCTACCGATAACGTGTCCGCTATGATCTGCTGCAATTTTTCGAACTCCATACAACTCTTCTCCCTTCATGCTTCATTCTGTTTTATCTTCCTGTGCGGGCCGCAGCTTTTCCGAGATCAGTTCATTGATCCTCTGCTCGCGGAACTGTACGCACTGAATGATCGAATGTTCGACTTCCACGGCCTTTGACGAGCCGTGCGTCTTTACAACGAGACCTTTGAGCCCGAGCATGGGCGCTCCGCCGTACTGGGAAGCGTCATACGTCTTCAGGGTTTGCTTCAGCGCCGGTTTGATCAGCCAGGCGCCGATCTTCGACCGGAGGCTGCTCATCAGGCCTTCCTTGACGGCCGAAAGAAGGACCGTTGCCGTGCCCTCGTACATTTTCAGCACGACATTTCCGGTAAAGCCTTCACATACCGCCACGTCACAGCCGCCCGCCGGAATGTCCCTGGCCTCGATGCTGCCGGTAAAGTTGATGTCTTTGCACTCACGCAGAAGCGGGAACGTCTCTTTGACAAGGGCGTTTCCCTTTTCCTCCTCCGCGCCGATGTTCACGATCCCCACCCGCGGATTCTTTACGCCGAGCACCTTCTCCATGTAGACAGAGCCCATCATGGCGTACTGGACCAGATGCGACGGCTTCGAATCGACGCTCGCGCCGCAGTCCAGAAGGAGCATCACGCCTTCCCTTGTGGGAATGAGGGACGCGAACGGCGGTCTTTCAATACCGGGGAGTCTTCCCACGATGATCTGTCCTCCCACAAGGACAGCGCCGGAATTGCCGGCCGAAACGAAGGCGTCGGCCTCCCCGCGGCGGACCATGTTCATCCCTTTTACGATGGAGGAGTCTTTTTTCTTCCGGACGGCATTCACGGGAGACTCCGCCATTTCGATCACTTCAGAGGCGTTCTCAACGCGGATGTTCTCCGGAACGGAAGGAAGCTTTTTAAGCTCCGCCTCGATCATCTCCTGTCTGCCGACGAGGATGACCTCGATATCATTTCTGCCGGAGCAGGCGGCAGCGGCGCCTTTGACGATCTCCCCGGGCGCATTGTCCCCGCCCATCGCATCTACAGCAACGCGTGTCAGACTGTCCATCGCGAACACCTCCTCTGATAAAAATTACTATACTAAACTCCCTTTTGGGTGTCAACACGCCAAAAGGGACCGCGGCAGTCCCCCGCCGCAGTCCCCTTCTGCGTTCTGAGAATATTATTCAGCAGCTTCCATGCTGATGATCTCTCTCTTATTGTAGCTTCCGCAGTTCTTGCAGACCCTGTGGGGCGCTGTAAGAGCACCGCATTTGCTGCACTTTACCAGAGTCGGAGCGGACATTTTCCAGTTTGCCCTTCTGCTGTCTCTTCTGGCTTTGGAATGTTTATTTTTCGGACAGATCGACATGGTTTACACCTCCTTAAACGATGAAAAAATATCTCGGATCTTAGCCATCCTTGGATCTGAAACTGTAACGTCACAGCTGCAAGTCCCGCGGTTCAGGTTCATCCCGCAGACCCTGCACAATCCCTTGCAGTCCTCCTTGCAGAGAACGCGGGACGGCCAGTTAAGCAGTGCTTCACCACAGACAAGCGTATCCACATCCAGGTTATATCCATCTAAAAACGCGCATTCGTCGAGAGCCTCCAGACGTTCCTCCCCGCTCTGCTTCATATCCGCCTTCAGCTCGAAGGTGAATGAAAGCGGCACGGCCACTTCATCGAGGCACCGGTCACAGGGGACCTTTGCCGTAAGAGAAGCGCTTCCCGTGATCGCGAGCACCTGGTCGCCGCAGTTTTCGATCCGCAGCATTACAGGGGACTTCTCCGCGATCGGATAGGTTCCGAACGGAAAGACAAGAACATCTGTCGTGAGATCTGCCTGCGGCTCAATGACCTTTCCCTCATTCAAAACGACATCAGTCAGGTTAAGCAGCATTTGATCCTCCTCACAGACGAAGTCAATTATACGTAAGACTTACGATCTTGTCAAGAATTTTTTACCAGTTCGACGGTGTCGCGGCAGATCGCGAGCTCCTCGTTGGTGGGCATGACAGCGACCTTGACCTTTGAATCCGGCGTGGAGAGGATAAAGTTCTCGCCGCGCTTCTTGTTCGCCGCCTCATCCATCGTGATCCCGAGATAGCCGAGGTAGGAAAGAACGGCCTTGCGGACGACGCCCGCGTTCTCTCCGATACCGCCGGTGAAGACGATCGCGTCCACACCGTTCATGGCTGCGGCGTAGGAGCCGATGTACTTCGCCACTCTGTAGGAGAACGCTTCGATCGCGAGGGCCGCGGCTTCGTTGCCGTTGTCCATGGCTTCCTCAAGATCGCGGAAATCGCTGGAGAGGTTGTTGGAAAGCGCCATGACGCCGGACTTCTTGTTGAGGATGGTCAGCATCTCGGAGACGGTGAGCCCTTCCTTATTGCAGATATATTCGAGAACGGCCGGATCGAGATCGCCGGAGCGGGTCCCCATGACGAGGCCCTCAAGTGGGGTCAGTCCCATGGAGGTATCCACGCACTTGCCGTTCTTCACCGCGCTGATGGACGCGCCGTTGCCGAGGTGGGCAACGATGACCCTGGAATTGTCTTTATCCAGTCCGAGATATTTGATCGCCTCGCCGGAAACGTACCTGTGGCTGGTCCCGTGGAAGCCGTACTTCCTGACGGCGTACTTCTCATAGTACTCGGTCGGGATGGCATAGCGGTATGCCTTCGGGGGCATGGACTGATGGAAGGACGTATCGAACACAGCGACGTTGGGCTTGCCGGGCATCAGCTCCATGCAGGCACGGATACCCATCAGGTTCGCCGGATTGTGCAGCGGGCCGAGGTCGCAGCACTCGTCGATGACAGCGATCACTTCATCGTCGATGACGCGGGACTCGGTGATCTTGGAGCCGCCGTGCAGGACGCGGTGTCCGATGGCATCGACCTCGTCAAGGCTCTTTAAGACGCCGGTCTTCTCATTGACGAGCGCTTTAAGGACCAGGCTGATCGCCTCGGTATGGGTGGGCATGGGAGCCTCGGTGACTTCCTTCTCTCCGCCTGCCGGCTGATAGACCAGCCTTCCGTCAATGCCGATCCTCTCGCACAGACCCTTTGCAGCGACCGCCTCCGTATCGGAATTGATCAGCTGGAACTTAAGGGATGAGCTTCCGCAGTTAACAACCAGTACATTCATGATCGATCTATCTCCTCTCGTATTTCTCGTGTGATTATTTCTGTGCCTGGACGGCCGTCATGGCGACAACGCCTACGATATCATCCGCGTAGCAGCCTCTGGACAGGTCGTTGACCGGATAGGAAAGTCCCTGGAGGATGGGGCCGTAAGCGTTGGCCTTTGCCAGTCTCTGGACCAGCTTGTAGCCGATGTTGCCGGCCTCAAGGCTCGGGAACACGAGCGTGTTCGCGTGGCCCGCGACAGCGCTTCCGGGAGCCTTGAGCTCCGCGACGGACGGAACGAGCGCGGCATCGAGCTGGAGCTCACCGTCAACGTCGATATCCGGATATTTTTCTTTCGCGATCGCCGCGGCATCCGCCACCTTGGTGACGTTGTCATGCTTGGCGCTGCCCTTCGTGGAGAAGGAAAGCATGGCGACCTTCGCCTTCTTACCGACAAAGCTCTCGAAGGACTCCGCGGAAAGAGCAGCGACCTCCGCCATCTTCTCGGCGTCGACTTCCGGCATAACGGCGCAGTCCGCGAATACGAAGAGGCCGTCCTCGCCGTACTGGCAGTCCGGGACCTCCATCAGGAAGAAACCGGAGACTGAGCTGATCCCGGCCTTCGTCTTAAGGAGCTGAAGAGCGGGACGGATGGTATTGCCGGTGGAATGGCAGGCGCCGGAGACAACGCCGTCAGCGTCGCCGCACTTGCACATCAGGCAGGCATAATACATGTAATCCTTTTCCATCTGCTCCTGCGCGGCTTCGGGGGTAACGCCCTTGCTGGCGCGCAGTTCCACGAACTTGTCGATATATTTCTGCTTATTCGGATCGTTGAACGGATCCACGATGACAGCCCCGGAAATATCGTAGCCCGCGCCGTTTGCGGCGATCTCCTCGGGCGTACCGATGATGACGATGTTGGCGATCCCCTCTTTCAGGATCTTTTCCGCCGCGTCATAGGTCCTTTTGTCCATCGATTCCGGAAGAACGATCGTTTTTTTGTCAGCCTTCGCTCTCGCTTTGATATCATCAATAAATGCCATGCTCTTACTCCTTTCAAACTGCTTGTATGAAAATGCAAAACGCTGTTTTTATTATAGACTATTTTAATTTCGTATACAAGGGAAACTGATTGACAAGAGCGGCGGCAAACATTTATCCTATGCATTAAATGAGGAACAAGATCACCCCGGTACCGAAAGGAGCCTCACGTGCCACAAAGCAGCCATGTGGAAAGCGGAATAAGGAGCAGCTGCGGCCTTCGCGCCGCAGGAATCATCGCGGAATACAATCCCCTGCACACGGGACATGAGCGTCAGCTTGCGCTGACCAGGGAAAAGACCGGCGCGGACTATTGTATTGTCGTCATGAGCCCGGACTTTGTCCAGCGCGGCGAGCCGGCCGTATTTGACAAGTTTACGCGGACCCGCATGGCCCTTGCAGCCGGCGCCGATCTTGTCCTGGAGCTGCCCGTATACTGGGCCTGCTCTTCCGCCGAATACTTTGCCGGCGGGGCCGTACGGCTGCTTGATAAGCTCGGCTGCGTCTCCCATCTCTGCTTCGGCTCGGAGACGGAGGATCTCTTTTCCTTTGAGGCGGCTGCGGACCTGCTGCTTTCAGAACCGCGCGCCTTCAAAGAAACACTGAGGGAAAAACTCTCCGCCGGCGCCACCTATCCCGCCGCGAGAGCGGCTGCCGCCGCGGCCTGTCTCCCGGAGCAGAAGGAAGCGCTCGCTACTCTTCTCTCCTCCCCGAATGCCATCCTGGGCCTTGAATATATCAAAGCGCTCCGGCAGACGGGGTCCCGGATCGTCCCCGTCCCCGTCCTTCGCGAGGGGGCAGGCTATCTGGAGACGGAACTTGGCGGCGCGCTTGCAAGCGCGGGCGCCATTCGCAGAGCTTTAAACAGTGAAAAAGAAAGCGGCGACGCGGACCACTCCCGCGTGCTTCCCTATATCCCCGCCGGATGCCGGAGCCTGTTTGCGGAGGCCTCGGCCCATCCCGTAACGCCGGAAGACTTCGCGCCCGCTCTGCACTATCTGATCGCCCAAGAGGCGGACCTTGGTGACATCCTGGATCTTCCGCCGTATCTGGCGGACCGGATCCGGAATCTCTCCGGGGAGCTTGCCCCTCTTTCCACCTCCGGCATGATCGATCTGCTGAAGACGAAAAGCGATACAAGGGCCGGGATCAGCCGCGCCCTGCTTCATCTGCTCCTTCAGATAAGCGCCTCCCGGGCCTTGTCCTTCCGCGATCAGGGCATGATCTTCTACGCGCGCGTCCTCGGCTTTAAAAAGACCGCCGAGCCGCTTTTGCATGAAATTAAAAAGGCCGGCAGCGTGCCGCTGCTGACCACTCCTTCCGGTGCGGAGCAGCTTCTTTCGGGGGAAGGCCGCGCGATGTACCGCGCGGACAGGCGCGCGTCCCACCTCTACAGAAGCATACTCTCGCAGAAATATCAGATTCCTTTCCGGGCGGAGGAGACCTGCCCGGTCATCATACAGTAAACTCAGTTCTTGAAGCTGTGGATGGGCGCCGGGATCCTTCCCGTGCGCGCGATCAGGTTCTCGCAGGAGAATCCGTTCACCGGCATGACCGGCGCGTGGCCGAGCAGGCCGCCGAATTCCACCGTGTCCCCGACCGTCTTCCCGATCACGGGAATGAGACGCACAGCCGTCGTCTTCTGGTTGACCATTCCGATCGCCATCTCATCCGCGATGATTCCGGAGATCGTAGACGCGGAGGTGTCTCCCGGGATCGCGATCATATCAAGTCCCACCGAGCAGACGCAGGTCATCGCCTCCAGCTTTTCAAGCGTGAGCGCGCCGGCTTCGACCGCATTGATCATCCCCTGGTCCTCGCTGACGGGAATGAAGGCCCCGGAGAGTCCGCCCACATAGGAGGAGGCCATCACGCCGCCTTTTTTCACCTGGTCATTGAGAAGCGCGAGCGCGGCCGTCGTACCGGGCGCGCCGGGATATTCCACACCGATCTCGGTCAGGATATCCGCCACACTGTCGCCCACAGCGGGTGTCGGCGCAAGGGAAAGATCGATGATGCCGAAGGGCACGCCGAGCCTGCGTGAGGCTTCCTGCGCCACCAGCTGGCCGACTCTCGAAACCTTGAAAGCGGTTTTCTTGATCGTCTCACAGAGCACTTCAAAGCTTTCGCCGCGCACCTCCTCCAACGCTGTCTTTACGACGCCCGGACCGGAGACGCCCACATTGATGACCGCATCCCCCTCGGTGACGCCGTGGAAGGCGCCGGCCATGAAGGGATTGTCATCGGGCGCGTTGCAGAAAACGACAAGCTTTGCGCAGCCGAGCGAATCCCTGTCGGCCGTGCGCTGCGCCGTCTCCAGGATGATCTGCCCCATCAGGCGCACCGCGTCCATATCGATCCCGCAGCGCGTAGAGCCCACGTTGATGGAGCTGCACACTCTCTCCGTGCGCGAGAGCGCTTCCGGAATCGCGCGGATCATAAGCTCATCGCTCTTCGTCATCCCCTTTGATACAAGGGCGGAGAAACCGCCGATAAAATTGACGCCGACCTCCTGGGCTGCCCTGTCCAGAGTGAGAGCGATCTTTACATAATCCTCCGGGGCCCGGCAGGCGCTTCCGCCGACGAGCGAGATGGGCGTTACGGAGATCCTTTTATTGACGACGGGGATCCCGTATTCTTTCGCGATATCATCCCCGGTCTTTACCAGATCCCGCGCGGTCGATGTGATCTTCCGATAAATCTTCTCATTGAGCGCGTCCAGGTCTGAATCGATACAGTCGAGGAGGCTGATCCCCATCGTGATCGTCCGCACGTCCAGGTTCTCCTGGGTGATCATGCGGATCGTCTCATTGGCTTCATTAAAATTGATCATTGCCGGTCCTCCCTTTAGATGCGGTGCATGCTGTTAAAGATATCCTCGTGCATGCAGCGGATGCTGAGCCCCATCTCCTGCCCCAGCGCTTCCATCTCATCGGCAAGCTTTGCCGCGGGCTCGGGATAGCCGGAGGCATCCGTCACCATCATCATGTTGAAATAGCCGCCGACGATGGTCTGCGAGATATCCAGGATATTGATGTTGTTGTCAGCGAGGAAGGTGCAGACCTTCGCGATGATACCCACGGTATCTTTTCCGACTACGGTAATGATCGTTCTTTTCATAGTATTTACTCCTGTCAATTGATTGATACTTAAAACTACAGGGAGAGCACCGGCAGCGGGCGGTCCCTTCTGGCGACGCGGATATCAAAGTCTTCCGCGTGGTAAGGCGTCTGCGACATATTGATCTCCGCGCAGACGGAGGCATAGGCCAGCGCGTCGTAATTGTTTTCCCTGCTGAGGTGGCCGAGGATGATCTCCTTCATCCCGTCGTGCAGGATATCGCAGAGCAGATGTCCCGCAGTCTCATTGGAAAGATGCCCCCGGTCCCCGAGGATCCTCTGTTTGAGCGGCCAGGGATAAGGGCCGACCTCCAGCATGTTGACGTCGTGGTTGGATTCGATCAGGATCAGATCCAGGCCCTGCAGGTTCGAGATGATATAGTCGTCATAGCAGCCCATATCGGTCGCCACCGCGGCGGCCTTTCCTCCGCTTTCCAGGCGGTATCCGACCGGCTCCGCCGCGTCATGCGGGATGGCGAAGGGCTGTACGCGGATATCCCCCACCATGAAAGGATCGTCCGCGCTGATCGGGTGCAGCAGCTCCGGGTCGATGCTGCCGAGCGATCTCGATCCGCGCACGGCCCGCAGAGTCCCGCGGGTCCCGTATATGGGGACGTGATATTTCCGGCTGATCACGCCCAGCCCCTGGATATGATCGGAATGTTCGTGTGTAATGAGGATCGCATTAAGGTCCTCCGGCCGCCGGTCGATATCCTGCATGGCGCCGGTGATCCGCTTCGCGGTGATCCCCGTATCGATCAGCAGCGAGGTCGTCCCGCTCCCGATGAATGTGCAGTTTCCGCTGCTTCCGCTCGCAATACTGCAAAATTCCATTTGCAACTGTCTCCTGTTCTCAGACGAGGCCTTCTTCTTTAAGCGCCCGGTCTATTTCTTCATGTACTTTGCCGATGCCCTCGCGGCTGTTGTCGATCACGCAGCTGCACCGCTCTCTGTAGAAGCTGTCCGGATGCTGCGCTTCCATGATCAGCCGCGCGCGCTCTTCGGAATACCCGCGGTCCCGCATCAGGCGCACCATCCTTGCCTCTGTATCGGCATAAACATACCATACCTCATCGCAGATCGATGCGCATCCGGATTCAAACAGCACGGCAGCTTCGATCACAAAGAGGGCGGCGCCCTGGGCGCGCGCCTCGTCGATGCGCCGCAGAAGCTCCTTTGTGACGGCGGGATAGATAAAACCGCTCACCTTTTCGCGAAGCGCCGGCGCTGCAAAGAACTGCGCGGAGATCGCGGGACGGTCGAGGCTTCCGTCTTCACGGACACAGGACGGCCCAAAGAGGGAGATCATCTGATCGTAGCAGATTCCTCCCGGCTCCTGCATCTGTCTCGCAATGTCGTCGCAGAGCGCCAGACGCGCGCCCCATTGTTTTTCAAGATATTCCAGCACCGTGCTCTTTCCGGAGCCGACGCCGCCGGTGATCCCCAGGACCTTCATCGTTTTGTCACTCTCCCTGTTGGTTCAATGTGCTTCCAGCCAGTTCTTACCGGTATTCATATCGATCTCGAGCGGCACGCGCAGATCGGCCGCCCCGGTCATCTCTTCCCGCAGAATCTTTTTGACAGCCTCCTCCTCGCCGATCTTCGTCTCGACCAGAAGCTCGTCATGCACCTGCAGGATGAGCTTCGAGGAGAGTCCCTCCGCGGAAAGCCTCGCCGCGGTTCGCACCATCGCGATCTTGATGATATCCGCGGCCGTCCCCTGGATGGGGGCGTTCATTGCCACGCGCTCGCCGAAAGAGCGCTGCATAAAGTTCGCTGCCTTCAGCTCCGGGACGGGCCTTCTTCTGCCGAAGAGGGTCACACTGTATCCCGTCGCCTTCGCCTGGTCCACGCAGCCGTCCAGGAACTGTTTGATCCCCGGATAGGTCACAAAGTACTGCTCGATATATTCCTGCGCTTCCTTTCGGCTGATGCTGAGGCCCTGGCTGAGCCCGAAGGAGCTGATCCCGTATACGATGCCGAAGTTGACGGCCTTCGCGTTGCGCCGAAGCTCCGGCGTGACTTCGTCAAGAGGCACGTGGAAGACCTGCGACGCGGTGATCGCGTGGATATCCTGCGCCTGGTTATAAGCCTCGATCAGCTTTTCATCGCCGGAGGCATGTGCCAGCACGCGCAGTTCGATCTGCGAGTAGTCGGCGTCGATAAATACATACCCTTCTCTGGCTTCAAAGACGCCGCGAAGTTCTCTTCCGAGCTCCGTTCGGACGGGAATATTCTGCAGATTCGGGTCCGCGCTGCTGATCCTGCCCGTCGCGGTGATCGTCTGATGGAATTTTCCGTGGATCCTTCCGTCGTCCGCGATATAGGCGGCCAGTCCGTCGGCGTAGGTCGATTTCAGCTTTGTCAGCTGCCGGTACGACAGGATGTCCATCACGATGGGCGCCTCCGGGGCGAGCTTTTCGAGCACGTCCGCCGCCGTGGAGTAGCCGGTCTTTGTCTTTTTGCCGTAGGGCAGGCCCATCTTCTCAAAAAGGATGGTCCCGAGCTGTTTCGGGGACTGGATGTTGAACTCCTCCCCCGCCTGCTCATAGATCTTCTTTTCCAGCTCATCGATCTGAACTGAGAGCGCCTCCCCGTAGCTTTTCAGCTTGTCGGCGCGCACCAGAATGCCCTCGTCCTGCATGTCCCGCAGCACGAACAGAAGGGGCATCTCGACCTCCAGGAAGAGCTTTTCCATGCCGGCGTCCCGCAGGGCCGTTATCAGGGGCTCTTTGACCTCCAGCGCGCCCGAAGCCTGAAGGCAGGCATAGCGCGCAAGCTTCCCGGCGTTTTCGGGAAGAGCCATGGCGCCGGCTTTTTTGCCGAACAGCTCCTCCGCCGAGGGACAGAGCTTTCCGGTATAGTCTTTGACGATCTCATCGTAGGGATACCCGTTTTTCAGCGGGTTCATCAGGTAAGCGCCGATGGCGGCATCAAAGAACCGTCCGCTGTCGCTCATCCCGAACAGTTCTCCCGGTCCCTCCCCGATAAAGGGAAGCTGCTCCTTCAGGGAGATGCCGCAGACTTTAGACGCCTGCTGCGCGATCTCACCGAGAGCTTGGCGGATGAGGCCCAAAGTCTCTTCATCATCCGCGCTGAAAAATACGGCGCTGCCGGGCCCGGTGGAAATGGCCGCGCCAAGCAGTCTGCCTTCCTCTTTGTCATCCGGAATGACGGCCAGACCGATCTGCCCGTCGGGATCTTCTTTTAAGGCAGCGAGCAGGGACTCCATCCCGGAGCGGACAGCCTCCGCGCCGGATCTTGTCTCAAAGGACTCCGTCTCCTCTTCCTCCTCCCGCACCGAAAACCGGGAAAGAAGGTTCCGAAGATCGAGCCGTTTGCAAAGCTCATGCGCCTTCGGCGTAAACAGATCGCCGATCCTTGCCTGCTCCACATCCAGCTCGAAGGGCACGTACCGGTCGATCAGAGCCAGCTTTTTGCTGAGCACCGCAAGGTCATAATTTTCGCGCAGGGACTCCCGCGCGCGGTTGGGCGTGATCTCATCGACATGCGCATAGGCGTTTTCGATGCTTTCGTAAGCGGCAATGATCTTCATCGCCGTCTTTTCCCCGATGCCGGGAACGCCCGGAATGTTATCGGACGAATCGCCCATCAGTGCCTTCACGTCGACGAACTGCGCGGGCGTGACCATATATTTTTCCCGCACCTGCTCCGCGTGGTAATCCTCCACCTCCGTGCCGGTGCTCTTTGTCTTCGGGATGCGGATGCAGACGCTGTCGGAGGCAAGCTGCAGAAGGTCCCTGTCGCCCGAGAGCACAGAGACCGTAAGCCCCTTCTCCTCCATCTGCCTGGAGACGGTCCCCAGAAGGTCGTCCGCCTCATATCCCTCCATCATCATCAGGGGGATGCCCATGTCCGTCAGCATCTCCTTGATCAGCGGTACCTGCTCATGGAGCTCCGGAGGCATCGGCTTGCGCGTCCCCTTGTAGGCGTCGTACATCTTGTGGCGGAAGGTGGGCGCGGCAAGGTCAAAGGCGACCGCCAGGTATTCCGGCTTTTCCTCGTCCAGCACCTTCAGCATGATATTGATAAACCCGTAGACCGCGTTCGTGTGCACGCCCTCCCCGTTCGTGAGGGGCGGGATGCCGTAGAAAGCGCGGCTCAGGATGCTGTGTCCGTCTATCAGTAAGATCTTTTCCGTGCTCATGGTCTCTCCTGTGCTTCCGAAAGGCTCTCGGTCAGTGCTTCCGTAAGATTCTCAGTCTCTCCGGGAAGGACGCTCTCTCCGGGAGCGGGCGGGCCCGTGCGGGTATCCGTCACCCCGCTTGGCGGCGCGCTGCCCGTTCCGGAACTGAGTCTCATCTCTATTCCCGCAAGGATCATCAGGACCAGCAGGATCTCCGCGAGGGCCACCATAATGATCCGGAAGACCGATACGCCCCTCTGCAGGGTCACATACTGTCTCGCGTCCCGAAGATCCGCCTCCAGCTGGCCGCGGATGCTGTAGGACTGTGCTCCGTTGCCGAAGTCATCCTCCAGGGCATCCTGCAGGGCAAGGGAGATCTCGAGCTCCTCCATGCAGTCAGCGCATGATTCAACATGCGAGAGGAACTGATCCAGCTCCCGCACGGAAAGCTCTCTTTTCAGATATGGGC
>CAJOLD010000034.1 GCA_905235435.1 uncultured Lachnospiraceae bacterium | reverse complement strand
GGGGTCGGCCTGTTTTTATCCCAGGCTTTTTCTACGTCGAACAGGTCCTCCAGCATCTCGGGGTTGTAGTACATGCGGTAGCCGTCCAGGTTCCTGCGGCCCTGCCGCATGTAGTCGTTTCCGAACTGCACCCAGTACTGGCTTGAGTCTACGTTGCAGAAGATGGAGAAGCCTCTGCTCTTTAAGTAGGTGAAGTAGTCGTTTTCTTCGGTGTAGGGATGCCAGTCGGAGATATCTGCGCCGAAGGCGAAGATCAGCACGTCCGTGCCGCCCACGATGGGGCCGACGTTTTCGAGCCATCGCTCCGTATCCTGGACCGTGGCGTCATAGCCGAAGGCCAGCGGGTTGATGTGCCCCCAGGTGTGGCTGGCGAATTCCCAGCCCTCCGCTTTCATGGCGTCCGCCACTTTGGTCGCGGCAGCGACCTCCGCGTCGAAATCGAAATCCGGGTTCGCGTCGAAAAATGCCCGCTGGTACTGCGTGACGCGCGACTCCTCGCGCGTGCGGTACACCTCGTCGGTGCGATAGCCGAGCACGCCCTCGTAACCGGTCAGGGCGATGATGCCCTTGTGCCCGCGGTAGGAAAAGTCGGGATGCTCGGAGACGAAGCGGTCGATCAGCGGGACCATGTCATAGTCTCCCACCGAGACGCTTCCGTCGTCCTCTATGTAAGTGTTGCGGATATCGCCGTTCTCATCTACGATCAGCTTCTCCGCGAAGCCGTCGCCGACCATGTAATGGTAGTAGCTCACATCGTCCTGCGAGAGCACGAAGGGGATCTTTCCCGGCGGCAGGAGGATCTCCCCGCGGGAGACGGTCCCGTCGCTGTTCACCTTGCACATGTCATGCAGGCTGACCATCACATAACCCTTCTCATACATCTGCTCGATGATGCTGTTGAACTCGGAGATCGTCGTCATGACCTGGTTGTAGCCGGGCTCGTTGCCGTCGCCGTCAAAGGCCTTCGCGTCGTCCTTCACCAGCGTGTGGAAGAACACGTGGGTGATCTCGTCGAGCGTATAAGGCACACAGCTGTCCTTCTCCTCCTGGAGCCGCACGACCATGTTCTGCATATCGGTGCTGATATCGTAATCCGGCCGCGACTGCAGAAGCTGCGCCGCCCCGTCGTAGTCGTACTGCTTTGCCATAAAGTCCGCCTGCGCCATGATCTCCGCCACGGAGGCGCTCTCCTTCGCGGCTGCCTCCTCCATGCGCTGCTGCGCCTCCCGGGTCGCCTGCACCTGCTTTTCGATCTCATCGATCTGCGTCTGGCGCTCCATACGGTCCGCCCGCTCGGCAAGCAGCTCCCAGATCAGAAGGGCTGCCAGCGCGACGACCACGACGATCAGGAACGCCAGGATGCTTTTCATGATCAGCTCATTTTTCCTGCGCTGCTGTCTTCTTTTCTGTACTCCCCTCTCCGGATCTTCCACTCCGTATCATCTCCCCTCGAAAAACCACCGTCAGATGGGCGGCACACTGGCCGGCCTCTCCGGATCCCAGGCCTCTTTGACATCAAACAGGTCCTCCAGCATCTCCGGATTGTAATACATCCTGTACCCGTCGATGTTCCGGCGCATCTGCCGCACATAATCATCCCGGATCTGCACCCAGTAAGCGGCGGAATCTACGCCGCAGAAATAATCAAACCCTTTTTTCTTCAGATACTCAAAGCGCCGGCCCTCGTAATCCGCGGTCCCGGCGATATCGCCGCCGAAGGCGTAGATCAGAACGTTCGTCCCGCCGATCAGCGGCGCCACGCGCTCGTCCCACTTGTCGACGTCCGAGACGAACTGTTCCCAGGTCGTCCTGTCCTCGCCCATGCCCTGGTGGCCCCAGGTGTGGCTCGCAAAGACCCAGCCGTCGTCAATGATCGCCTGCGCGACCTTCTTCGCCTCCTCGCGCTCCTTCTCCCAGGCGGCCTCGTCAAACTCCGGATGCTGCTCAAAGAATTCCGTCTGGTAAGTGTCCAGGTTCTGCCTGGTCTTATAACAGATATCGGTCCTGTAGCCGAGGATCCCGTCGTACCCGGTCAGAGCGATGTAGCCCTTCGCCCCGTGATAGGAGAAATCCGGGTGCTCCTCCAGGAAGCGGTCGATCAGCGGGATCATGTCGAAATCCCCGACGGTAACGCTCCCGTCATCCTCAATATATTCGTTCCTGATATCGCCGTTCTCGTCCACGATCAGCTTTGAAGGAAAGCCGTCGCCGTCCATATAATGGTAGTAGCAGACGTCGTCCTCGGAGAGCACGAAGGGCTTTTTGTCTTTCGGAAGCATGATGTGCCCCGCCTTAAAGCCGCTGCGCCCGTCCTCGGAAGTGGCCGCGGCCACGTCCTCTAAAGAGACCAGGACCCATCCGTTCTCGTACATCTGCTCAATGATGCTGTTGAATTCCCGGATCGTCACCATGTACTGGTTATAGCCGTCCTCATACTGGTCCCCGTCGAAGGCCTTCTTCGGATCTTTGATCAGGGAGTGGAAAAAGACGTGCGGGACTTTGTCCGCGGGATACTCGACCAGCGTCTCCTGCAGCTCCTTATACTCCGCGGCTTTCTCCTGCATTCCGGAATCCTCCGCGAAGCCGTCGCAGCTTTTGATCAGCTCCGCTGCCCCCTCATAGTCGTACATGGCCGCCATGCGCGCGGCGTCCTCCATGAGCTGCTCCGCGGTCCGTCCGGGCGTTCCGATCCCGGGCATGATCCCCATCAGCTGTTTTTTAAGGCTCACGGATTCGGTCGTCTCCAGGTGGATGCTTCCGGATCCCTGGTCCGTTTTTTCTTCCTTCGCGGCGGCCGGCGCGGCGCCGGTGCCGGAGACGGACTCGGTCTCTTCCTCGCCCGCGGACTCACCGGCCTTCGCCGGCTGCGGCTCCTCTTCCTCCTTCATAAAGCGGTGCCCCGATCTGGGCTTCGCCGCATTCTCCAGGGCGAGCTCGCCCTTCCGGTAGGTATGGCTGAAATAATATTCCTGCGCCGCGATCGCGATCACCAAAGCCGCGCAGAGAAGGCCGAGAAGGGTATACAAAAAGCGCAGATAAGGACTGATCTGCCGCCCTTTCCGGCGGCCCCGGTCCTTTCCGCGGTCATTCTTCCCGTTGCCGGGCTTCTTTTCTTTATCGTCGTCTTTCATAAGATCATCCATTGCACACCTCGTATCAAGTATATTTTCCGAGCACGTCTTTGTCAATTCCCGGAACTTGCAAACGGAGCGCCCTGATGCTATGCTGATAACCGGAGAAGCCATTCGTACTAAGCGGCGCGAATGGCAGCAGTAAGAAGCAGGAGGACATCATGATAGAGATCAATACACTGTACAAGCTGATCATACTGGACATGCTCGACCAGGCGGATTTTCCGCTGACGAACATGGCCATTACCTCGTTCTTCCTGAACAGGAGCTACACCACCGACTATCTGAACGTGCAGTACATTCTCTCGGAGCTGGCAGAGGAGAGCCTGATCGAATCACAGACCCGCCGCGGCGTCTCCTACTACACGATCACACCGGACGGATGTGAGACGCTCGGACTGCTCTCGGGCGAGATGGCGCCCAGCGTGCACACGGACATCCGTGATTACCTGAAGGAGAATAAAGTTGAGCTGCGCGAGCAGTCGTCGGTGATCGCCGACTACCGCCGCAACAGCAGCGGCGAGTTTAACGTCCGCTGCCGCGTGATCGAAAAAGAGGCGGATCTGATCGACCTGATGATCACGGTCCCGGATGAGGCGCAGGCAAAAGCGATCTGCAGCCGCTGGCGCGAAAACAGTTCCGCGGTCTATGCCATGATCATGAGGGAGCTGATGCAGGAAGGCCCCGCGGACGCGGAAGATTGATGGAAAGAACAGAATGGATATGCGAAAGGAGCCCCGCGGAAACTGCGGGGCTCCTTTTTGCCTGGAATAGATTTCTTTAGATGAGTCATTTCGGATCCGGGGAATGCAGACCCGTATCGCGGCGCCGACGGGCGCTGCCGCCGGCCGGCACGTGGGGGCGCCTTCCGGACTTATGCAAAGTCCTCAAAGTATTCTTCGGCGTCATCCACATCCTCGACGTCGTCGTCTTCTACATCGTCATAGCCGGTCTCGTTATCCTCGTAATAGGTCTCTCCGGCTTCCTCCTCAGCGGTGTCATCCGCCGCCGGTGCGGGCTCCGCAGCAGGAGCTTCCGTTGCGGGCGCCGGTGTCTCAGGCTGGACCGCGGGTGCTTCCGTTGCGGGCGTCGTATTCGCCGGCTCGGTATAATTATTGTAGTTGGTGTTATCGGTGTAATTGTTGTTATTGTTGTAGTTGTTGTTCGCAGGCTCCTCGTAGTACTCTTCTTCTTTGTACTCTTCTTCCTCTGCCTCTTCCTCATCCTCAGCGGAAAGCTCGCCGTCATTTGTTACGGCTGTCGGAAGCAGGAGGACCCTGTGGAAATCTTCCTCGGAAATATATCCGGTGAACTCTTCGGAATACTTGACGGCGATCCAGTGTCCCTGATCGTCGAGGACCGCGTAGGTCTCGCCTTCGTCAACGCTGTCGGCGATCCAGGCGTCTCCGTCCGGATTTTCGAAGACGTTGACATCGTTCCAGTTCGCTTCTACGCCGTCAATGCCGTAGCTCTGCGCAAGCTCTTTGGCATCCTCGCCGAAAAGAAGATAGCTGTTCATGACATAGCCGGATACCTTGCCGGACTTGATCTCGCACCAGTCGTCGCCGCGGTATACCACCTTCATGCCGCAGCCGGGAAGCAGGCTTCCCGTGACCTCGCTGTCTTCCTCCGGATCCTTGTGGACAAGAACGCCCGTATCGACGACCTCGTCATTGACGATGCCGACATATTCCCAGGGATCGATCTCCTCTCCCTCAAGGCTGAACCCGGAAACGTTGATGACGAACCAGGAAGGGCCTTCCTCTTCTTCGGCGTCTTCCTCTGCTTCTTCCGCGTTTTCGTCCTCTGCATATTCCTCTTCGACGTATTCGTCCGCTTCCTCAGCATAGAAAGCTGCGGGCACGGCGAGCGTGCAGGCTGCAAATACAAATGCAAGGGCTGATAGTTTTATCTTTCTCATAATTACTCCCCTGTGTAGGCTATTCCTATAAATATTACAAAATTATTACATGATGTTACAGAGCTATTGTAGCTTAACAACCATGCTTTGTCAAGTCCCCCCGCCCGGGCGCGCCGTCCGTCTCTGTCTGGACGCCTCAAAAAGGAGGACCGAAGCCGCGACCGCGGCGTTCAGCGATTCCACCTGTCCGCCCATGGGAATGCGGATCCAGGTGTCGGCCAGGGCCGCGCAGCGGCTGCTCAGGCCATTGCCTTCATTTCCTATCATAAAGGCGCAGGGACCCGTGAGGTCCTCCGCGTCGTAGCTGCGCTTCCCGTCCAGATGCGCGGCGTAGATCCTGATCCCCTGCCGTTTCCAGCGGGCCGTCTCCCGCGCGGTGTCTTCCGTATAGAAGAAGGGCATCCTGTAGATGGAACCCATGGTCGCGCGGATCACCTTGGGGTTATAGATGTCCGCGGTCTCCCCGCAAAGGAGGATGCCGGTGACGCCGGCGCCTTCCGCGGTGCGGATCATCGTGCCGAGGTTCCCCGGATCCTGGATGGACTCGAGGAGCAGCAGCAGGGGTACTTTCTCTTTCGGGCCGCCCGCGGGCATAAGGTCCTCCGGAGAATAATGGAACTGTTTTACCACACACAGGATCCCCTGCGGCGTCCGCGTATCCGAGATGCCCTCAAAGACCGCGTCGGAGACCTCCGTGAACACGCCGCCCTCCAGCATTGCCCGGTTCTTCCCGTCCTTCAGGAAGCTCTGCGAGACGTAGACCTGCTCGATCCGCTCCCGCGGGGCCTCCCGGAACATTTTCGGGCCCTCAACGATAAAGACGTCCTGCCGGTCCCGCTCCTTCGCCTTCTTCTTCAGCGCCGCAAGATTCCGGATCTGTGTGTTGCCTGTGCTTGTTATCATCTGTGATCCTCAGATCGCCAGCGACTGGCTCACGCTCACCTCATAGTCGGAGATGTGCTTCTGCATCGCCAGCGCTTCATCGATATCAATGTCCACATACTTGCCGTTCTGCATGGCGACCACACGGTTCGTCTTTCCCTCCGCGAGCAGGTCGGCCGCGATCGCGCCCATGATCGAAGCTGCCATGCGGTCCCTGGCGGAAGGCGCTCCGCCGCGCTGCATGTAGCCAAGGATGGTCGCCCTGCACTCGATGCCGGTCGCGGCCTCGATGCGGCGCGCCATGCTGCTGGAATGCCCGATCCCCTCGGCGTTGACGATGATGTGACGCTTCTTTCCGCGTTTGCGGTTCTCTATGATGTGGTTGATCAGCTTCTGCTCGTCATAGTCATAGGACTCGGGCAGGAGGATATCCTCCGCGCCGGTGCCGATGCCGCACCAGAGCGCGATGTAGCCGGCATTGCGCCCCATGACCTCGATGATGCTGCAGCGCTCATGCGAGGTAGAGGTGTCACGCACCTTGTCGATCGCCTCGAGGGCCGTGTTCACCGCGGTATCAAAGCCGATGGTGTACTCGGTACAGGCGATGTCCATGTCGATGGTCCCCGGAAGCCCGATCGTGTTGATCCCGAAGTGGGACAGCTTCTGCGCGCCCGCGAAGGAACCGTCGCCGCCGATGACGACCAGGCCTTCGATGCCGTGTTTGCGGCAGTTTTCAGCAGCCAGCCGCTGGTACTCTTCCTCGTGGAATTCCTTGCATCTTGCCGTAAAGAGGATGGTCCCGCCCTTGGAGATCGTATCGCTCACATCGCGGGCGGACAGCGTCTTGAACTTTTCATTCAGCAGTCCCCGGTATCCCTCGTATACGCCGACCACTTCCATCCCGCGCGAGATCCCTTCACGGACGACCGCGCGGATGCACGCGTTCATTCCCGGAGAATCTCCGCCGCTTGTAAGTACACCAATCTTTTTCAGTTTTGCTGCCATTCCAGGTTACCTCCGTCATTCTTGAAATTTCTCTGACTGTTTCTATTTTCAAGCCTCGCCTGCTGTCCGCACAATGATGTTCTCCGGCCCGAATGCCTTTTTCAGACGCTCCGTAAGTTCTTCCCCGGCCCGCACCGGATACCGGTTCCCGAGCCTTCGCACCGCCTTCGGCGATTTTACATAGATAACGACCTCGTCCGCGCCTTCTTTGCCGTCCCCGATCAGGGCATACAGCTCCTTTTCCCGCGCGGAGTAATCCTCCATATTTTCAAAGCGGATCCAGACCTCTTTCTTCGGCTCGCCGAACGCCCAGATCCTGTCGCAGATCAGCTTGCTGGCCTTCTCCTCCTCCACGGAAACATATCCGTCCACGAAGATCTTCCCGTCCTCCTCGAGAAGGCTGCGGAAGCGCTCATACTGCTTCGGGAAGACGAGCACCTCCACGGTCCCCGTCAGGTCCTCGAGCCTGATCACCGCCATCGTCTGATTCTTTTTCGTATATCTTACGTCGACCTGCTCGATCAGTCCGCCGATCACGAGCTGCTGCCGGTCGCGCAGCTTCGACTCTCCGGTCTCCTCATCGGGCGCGAAATCGTTCGAGACCGCGGTGACGCGCTTTTGCCACATCTCCTCGTATTCCTCGAGGGGATGGCCGGAGATGTAGATGCCGAGCACTTCCTTTTCAAAAGCGAGGAGCTGCCCGCGCTCAAATTCGCCCACGTCCGGCATGGTCACGGAGGCTTCCGCCCGGTCCTCCTCCCCCATCAGGTCGAAGAGGGACATCTGGCCCGCCATGGTGTTCTTTCTCTCCTGGGCCGCCCGGTCCATCACGGTCCCGTAGACCATCATCATCTGGCGGCGCGTACCGCCCAGGCTGTCGAGCGCGCCGGCCTTGATAAAGTTCTCAACGGTCCGGCGGTTGATCTCACCGCCGGAGAGGCGCTCGATAAAGTCCCGAAGATCCCGGAACGTACCGCCCCGCTCCCGCTCGGCGACGATCGCGTCGATCACGGGGACGCCCACCCCGCGGATGGCCGCGAGCGCGTAGCAGATCTTCCCGTCCCGGACGGAGAAGCCCGCCTCGCCCACATTGATGTCGGGCGGGAGGATCGAGATCCCCATCTGCCTTGAGATCATGATATATTCAGCCACCTTGCCCGAGTTGTCGATCACCGAGGTCATCAGGGCGGCCATAAATTCCACCGGATAATAATATTTCAGCCACGCGGTCTGATAGGAGACGACCGCGTAGGCCGCCGCGTGGGATTTGTTGAAGGCGTAGTTCGCGAAATCGGTCATCTCGTCGTAGATCCTGTTCGCGACCTCCTCGCTGATGCCGTTCGCGATGCACCCGGGCACACCCTCCTCCGGATTGCCGCAGACGAAGTTGCGGCGCTCCTTCTCCATGACCGAGGCCTTTTTCTTCGACATGGCGCGGCGCACCAGATCGCTGCGCCCCAGCGTGTAGCCGCCGAGGTCCCGGACGATCTGCATGACCTGCTCCTGATACACGATGCATCCGTAGGTCGGCTCAAGGATGGGCCGCAGCTGCGGGCATTCGTAGGTGACATGCTCCGGATCGTTCTTTCCTTTTATATACTGGGGGATAAAGTCCATCGGGCCCGGCCTGTACAGGGAGATCCCCGCGATCAGGTCCTCCAGGCTGTCGGGCTTCAGCTCCTTCATGAAGCTCTGCATCCCGGAACTTTCAAGCTGGAACACACCCTCCGTGTGCCCGGTCCCGAGGGAGCCGAGGACCGCCTTGTCCCCGAGGTCGATATGATCGATGTCGATCTTCTTTCCGCTGCTCTTTTCCGCCATGCGGACCGCGTTCTGGATGACGGTCAGGGTGCGCAGGCCCAGGAAATCCATCTTCAGAAGGCCCAGCTCCTCCAGCGTCGTCATGGTGAACTGCGTCGTGATCGTGCCGTCCGCCGCCCTTGAGAGCGGGACGTACTCGTCCACTGACTTCTGTGAGATGACAACGCCGGCAGCGTGCATGGAGGTGTGGCGGGGCAGGCCCTCAAGGCGCTTCGCCATATCCAGCAGCTTTCCGATCTGCTCGTCGCCCTCGTACATCGTGCGCAGCTCCTGGCTGACCTCCAGCGCCTTCTCGATGGTCATGTCCCGCACGCCCATGGGCACGAGCTTGGCGATCGTGTCGCACAGCGAGTAGGGAAGATCCATGACGCGCCCGACGTCGCGGATGACGCCGCGGGCCTGGAGCGTTCCGAAAGTGACGATCTGGACCACCCGGTCCGTCCCGTACTTTCGCACCACATAATCGATGACCTCCTGGCGCCGCTCGAAGCAGAAGTCCACGTCGATATCAGGCATGGACACGCGCTCCGGGTTCAGGAAGCGCTCGAACAGCAGCTGATAGCGCAGCGGATCGAGCTTGGTGATATCCAGCGTATACGCGACCAGGCTGCCGGCCGCGGAGCCGCGGCCCGGGCCGACCATGATGTCGTTTGCCCGCGCGTACCGTATAAAGTCCCATACAATAAGGAAATAATCCACGTAGCCCATGCTGCGGATGACGCCCAGCTCGTAGTCGAGGCGCTCCTGCAGCTCGGGGGTGACTTCCTCGTACCGCTCCCGCAGGCCTTCCTGGCAGAGCTTGTTCAGATATTCCCAGGAGGTGTAGGGCGCGGGGACGTCAAAGCGGGGAAGCTTTGTCACGCCGAACTCGATCTCCACATTGCAGCGCTGCGCGATCTTCCATGTATTCTCAAGCGCCTGGGGGGCGTAGGAGAAGAGCTCCGCCATCTCCTCGGGCGATTTTACATAGTACTGCCCGCCCTCATAGCGCATCCTGTCCTCGTCCGCCAGCTTCTTTCCCGTCTGGATGCAGAGGAGGATATCGTGCGCTTCCGCGTCGTCCGCCAGGGTATAGTGGATGTCATTGGTGCATATGAGGGGGATCCCCGTCTCCTTCGAGAGCTTAAGGAGCTGCTGGTTCACCAGCTTCTGCGCGGGAATCCCGTGGTCCTGCAGCTCAAGAAAGTAATTATCCTCCCCGAAGATATCCAGATATTCAAGGGCCGCCGCCTTCGCCTCGTCGTACATCCCGCGGGCCAGGAGCCGCTGCACCTCGCCCGCCAGGCAGGCGCTCGTGCAGATGATGCCCTCGTGGAACTCGCGGAGCACATCCTTATCCACGCGCGGCTTATAATAGAAGCCCTCGGTAAAGCCTCTCGACACGATCTTCACGAGATTCGCGTAGCCCGTGTTGTTCTCGGCAAGGAGGATCAGATGAAAGTAACGGTCATCGGAGGCATCCTTCGCCGGTTCACGGTCAAAGCGGGATCCCGGCGCGACGTAGACCTCGCAGCCCAGAATCGGGCGGATTCCGGCCGCCTTCGCGGCCCGGTAGAAATCGATGACCCCGTACATGGCGCCATGGTCAGTGATCGCCGCGGATTCCATCCCCAGCTCTTTCACTCTGGCAACATATTCATTGATCTTGTTGGATCCGTCCAGCAGACTGTACTCAGTATGCGAGTGCAGATGCGCGAACCGGATCTTTTCCTGCTCTGCCATAACGCGCCTCCTTCTCCACAGTAACTATACCACGATTTGGGAGTGCTGAAAATATGGCGGCGAAAAAGAAAAGGCGGCATGCGCGCCGCGCATGCCGCTCTCCGGGAAAACTCCCTTTTTCTTATCTATATTTGTTCTGCTTCGTATCAGTCTCCGCGGACCATGAACTCGATCAGGCGGGCCATATCTTCCTCATTGTCTGCGATGAGCTCCATCTCAGGGATCTCTCCGTTGGAAGAAAAGACCTTTGCGAGAGATACATACTGCGTCAGTTTTGACTTCAGATTTAATCTGTCACCCTCACCGGTAACTAACAATACGTCTCCTTTGCACGCGTCGATCACCTGAAAGAATTTGTCGATGTCCTGAATGTTGCAAACCTTCATAGCCATTCTCCTTTCATTCTGTGCAAGCTAATTCAGCTTATTCTTCGTTTCGCGGCACACTATATCATGCCTTTGCACAGGGGTCAAGGGGTCCGGCACCGATTCGGCGTATTGTGTAGTATGCACAAAATAAAATTTATTTTTTGTGCAATATTACCTGTCCTTCAGAACGATGGCATTTTCCTTTACTTCAATTTTTCCCTCTTTTAAGAGGCGTCCGACGGCGCGCTTGAAAGCGTTCTTGCTCAGACCGAACTCTCTTTTGATCACCTCCGGGGGGACTTTCTCCCCGAAAGGAAGGGCTCCCGCGTACTCTTCGATCACGCGGAGCACGAGCTGCGCGTCCTCGTCGATCTGGAGATAGGCCTTGTCGCGGACGGACAGGTCAAGCTTGCCGTCCTCCTTGACGTTCGTCACCCTGGCCTCCACCGTATCGCCGATGCGAAGCGAGGGCGAAGCTTCAAAGGCGGGGATGAGCCCGGAGTACAGATCGTCCACCGCGACGAACAGGCCGAAGTTTCTGCTGGTCTCGTAGATCCTGCCGCGCACCGTATCGCCGGGGCGGTAGGGCGAATTCTGCTTCAGATACGGATACACGTTCATCGTGGCGCAGAGGCGCCCGCTTTTATCCTGATAGAGGGCGATGAGGACTTCCTCCCCCTCCTTTACGCGCCTCGTCTGCTCCCTGAACGGAAGCATCAGATCCTTTTCGAGTCCCCAGTCGAGAAAAGCGCCGATCTTTCCGGTCTGCCGGACCTTCAGGACCGCAAGGCCTCCCAGGGTGAGGGCCGGCGTGCGCGTGGTGGCGATCAGGCGGTCCTGCGAATCCCGGTAGAGAAAGACAGAGAGCTTCTGCCCGGCGGCAGCGCCCTCCGGGACCTCGCGGCGCGGAAGAAGGACTCGCTCCTCCCCGCCCGTCTCCGAAAGATATACACCGAAATCTACGAGCTTTGCGATCTCAAGCTCCTGAACTTCTCCAAGACGAAGCATGCTCTCACCTCATTTCGCGCCCTGCTCCTCAAAGGAGATCCGGGCGTAGGCATCTCCCTCCTCATCCTCAAGGGAAACGCCGAAACCATTTTCCAGCGTGACGATGCGCGGCACGATCACATTCCCCAAAAGCGCCTGCCTGCGGTACTCTGCCCGCATCCGCGCGGTCTCAAAGCCCTCCGGCAGATAAGCGGACGCGAAGGCAATGTACTGCCCGTTGTTCACGTGATGGTTCGAGTCGAGGTTCTGCCTGCCGATCACGAAGGGCTCCGCGGCGCTTCCGCCTTCCGGCAGTTCAAGCTTGCGGGGAAGATATTCCATTTCTATTTTATCATGCACCTCATAGGCGTCGACCAGTTCCGGAAAAACGCGCAGCGGCTTCCTCTTTTCCAGATCATAGAGGATCCAGCAGCTGTCCGCCCTTGCGGCAAGGTTCCCCTCCCCGTCGTGCAGATCGAAGTTCCTCATGCCGATAAAGCCGTGAAAATCGTAGGCCCAGGTCCTTGCCGTCACGGTCTCCCCGAGCTTTGGCCTGCGCAGGATATCGATATTCCACGAGGACAGGATCCACGCGGCGTGCCTCTCCCGAAGCCAGGAAAATCCGATGCCCAGCTTCTCCGACTGAAACGCGGAGGTGTCCTGGAAATAGTCTACGAGCGACGGCAGGGAGAGCCGTTCCCGCTCGTCCGTCTCGCTGTAGCGGACCATAGAAGAAAATGAATAGATCAAAACTGCGCCCCTCCTGCGGCTTGCCTGTGTACTTAAGAAAAAAAGGAGTACCTTTCGGTACTCCCAACAGGGCTACCAGGATTCGAACCTGGAAATGACGGAGTCAGAGTCCGTTGCCTTACCGTTTGGCGATAGCCCTATCCAACGACAAGTGCTATTATAGCCGAAACCCCCGCCAAATGCAAGGGGCAAGTGAAAAAAAGTTGCCGCCGCGAAGTTTAGCCCCCTATCGCGTTTGAGCTTTGCCCGGTCAGACTTGCTGCCGGGCGACAAGCTCCGCAAAAAAGCCCTTCTGCGAGATCAGTTCGTCGTAGGTTCCTTCTTCGATTATCCTGCCCTGATCGAGCACCAGTATCCGGTCACAGTTCCGGATCGTGGAGATCCGGTGGGCAATGACGATTCTGGTGCACTCCAGGCGGTCCAGTGCGTCTGACACGGTCTTCTGTGTTATGTTGTCCAGGGCGCTGGTCGCTTCGTCAAAAATCAGGATTTTCGGTTTGGGAGCCACAGCCCGCGCGATCAACAGCCGCTGCTTCTGTCCGCCGGATATACCACCGCCGCCGCCCTCGCTGATGATGGTATGCATTTTCATAGGCATCTGTCGGATATCCTCGGCGATATCCGCCATCTCGGCCGCCTCCCAGGCTTCCTTCTCCGTCAGCCACGGCGCGGAAATGGTGATGTTAGTGAAGATATCCTCTGCAAAGAGTTTATCGTTTTGCATGACCGTTCCGATATTCCTGCGCAGGGACGCAAGGTTCAGGTCATTCTGGTTTTTGCCGTCAAACAGAATCGCGCCGTTTGACGGCGTCTCAAATCCCAGCAGCAGACGGATCAGCGTTGACTTTCCGCACCCGCTTTTTCCGACGATCGCCACATATTCGCCGGTGCCGATGCTCATGTTCAGGTCATTGAGCACCAGAGGGTCATCGGGATGATAGCGGAAAGAAACATGGTTTATCTCGATCCTGCCGCCCAGCGGCTGTACTTTGGCTTGCTGACCTACCGCCTCGGGTACGGTCCGGATAATCGGCTCGATCAGCCGAAGGATCGGTTTGAAGAAGCCCAAAGTCCCGCTGCAGGCAGACACGTTCTGTAATGCCGCTGTAGCGAAAGCAAAGCAGGAAAGGAATGAGGCAAATTGAGCAACCGTGACGCCGCTTGCCGCACCGGCCATATAAGCCCATAAAGTACCAAGCAGCGCCGTAGAAGCAACCAGTTCATTCTGCATGAATGCCGGGAAGACAAAGCGATAAGCGGCATAGCCCTTCTGACGGTATACGCGCAGCCAGCGGCTTAACATCCTCTCTTCGCTTCCGCTCAGACGAATTCGTTCAATGCCTGTTATCATGGCATAGGACAGGCCCTGGGCTTCCAGTTCCGCTTCCAGTTCCATCCCGGTCATCCTCATCTTCTGTCGTATGCAAATAAAGATGATCAGCCCCTGGACCAGCAGCGTGATCAGGGCCGGGAGAGCCAGGGATGGCGCAAAAGCCAGGATCTCCAGTACATAGACCAGCGACAGAACCAGGTCGATAGCCGGAGCGATGATGCTCATGGTCAGTATCTCCGGCAGCTTTCTCAGCAGAAGAACGCTGTCCGAAAGGCTTCCGGTACTCTTGTCCGCAAAAAAACGCACCGGAAGATGAATCACCCTGCTCATAACGCTGTTTTGCATCACGACGTCAAGCCTGCCGCGGATCCTGTCCAGTATACCGGTACGTGGAATGCTCAGCAGATAGACTGCCACGGCAGAAGAGATAAGCACGACCGCGACAGAAAGCAACAGTACGGTTCTGCCTGTCGGAATAATATCGGTGAAGATGAGACTGGTGGCGATCGGTGTTATAAGGCTGATCAGCACCGCGAACAGGGATGAGAGCACTAAATTTGCATAATCCTTCAGGGGTACACATTTCAGAAGGAATTTCACAAAATCCCGGATCGACAGTTCTTTGCCGGGAAGCGGCCTGTAGAAACAGATGGCTTCCGCCGCGAACAAAGCGCTGTTCTTCTTTGTGATCTTGCGTTTCATTCCGCTTTCATCCGTAAAATAGTATCCGCCTCCCTGTCCCTGCAGCAGAGCAAAGGGGCAGTCATCGCTCTTTCGCGTCACCATCAGCAGGCCGTCTCCGTCCCGCCACCATTTTCCGTCCAGCATCACCGTACGGCGCATGATCCCCGTCGGCTCAATGATCTGATCGATCAGATCCGTGCTGCTGTCCGTCTTTGACAGTGTCTCCGGAAAAGGTAACCGGTAGTACTGGCAGATTTTCTGCATCTCCCGTATCAGGTGTTCTTCCGCTTCGATCCCGGTCCGGGTATATTGCTTCCCTCTGGCCGCTTCTACGGCATCCATCATGGAGTTGAACATATCCTGCTGATCCCGCTGTTTTCTGTCGAGCAGCTGGGTTTCAAACAGGTTCATCTGTTCTTCCATTCTTCTGTCTCCTCTTCTATTCCGCAGTGACCAGCTTGCTGTAGAAGCCGCTCAGCGCCATCAGTTCCTCATGTGTGCCCCGCTCGACGATCTGCCCGTGATCCAGAACGATGATTTCATCGCAGTCACGGATCGTGGAAAGGCGGTGCGCAACGATCAATGTTGTGATTCCTCTGGAGCGGATCGACCGGGCCACTTCCGATTCCGTAACCGCGTCAAGCGCGCTCGTCGCTTCGTCCAGAATGATAACGGAAGGATCACCGGCAAGGACGCGCGCAATTTCCAGGCGCTGCCGCTGCCCGCCGGACAGGCCGGCCCCGTCTTCTCCCAGCTCATAGGAATAGCCGCCCTTTTTCCGGACGATATCGTCATGGATCCGGGCATCCCGGGCCGCGAGGATCACGTCATAGTCCTCGAGGGTGGAATCCCACATCGTAATGTTGTTCTTGATCGTATCCTGGAACATGACCACTTCCTGGTCCACGACCGACAGGGACGCTTTGAACACCGGACGCGGAATCTCATCGATGGTTTTCCCGTCATAGGTAATTTCTCCGGACCAGGGACGATACAGTCCTGAGACCAGCTTTCCGATCGTAGACTTGCCTGAACCCGATCCCCCGACAAAAGCAATGCTGGAACCGGGCCGGAGGGTCAGGGAGAAATCCCGGATGACCGGCTCCCCGAGGGGAGCATATCCAAAAGTCACGTTTTTCAGTTCGATCAGGCCGGACAGCTTTCCGGCGCCGCGAAGCTGCTCCGGATCGGTTTCCTCGTCCTTTATCTCCGGCGGATAATCCATGACATCGTCGATCCGCTCCATAGAAGAGCGCATTTCCATGATACTCTGTCCCGCGGCGGTAATTTCGTTCACGGGAGTCAGGAAGGATGTCATAAGCATTTGAAAAGCCAGGAATGTACCGATGGACATCTGCTGCCGGATGATCAGCCATGCGCCAAGTGCGAGCAGGATGGCGCTGGAGATCTGCTGAACAAGGGACGGGAGCGGTGTCATGAGCTGATTCACTCTGGAAAAGCGGACCTTCCCCTTGTTTTCCGTTGCCTGGTAGCCGGACCAGCGCTCGAAGAAGCCGGCTTCAGCGCCTGCGGCTTTGATCGTTTCCACCATATGGATCCCGTTCATGGTGGCCGCCGCCACCTTGCCGGAGGCCTTCAGCTGTACCCGGGAGATCTCCTTTCGTTTTCGGGAGATCCAGATCGAGATCAGGGTGTTCAGCACAGCCGTAACAACCCCCACCAGCGTCAGCAGCGGACTGAACATCAGCATCAGAATCAGATAGAGAATCAGCAGAATAAACTGGATGATGACCGGGGCCAGCTGCTGCACGAGAGTCTGTATCACCGTGTCATTCTCCGACTGACGAGTCGCCAGATCCCCTGCCATGCGCTGCGCATAAAAGTTCATGGGCATTCTCAGCACATGCCAGAGAAATGAAATATTGGCGGTAACCGCCATTCTCCCCGTCACATACCAGATCAGGTTGATGTTCGCCATCTGGCAAAGAAACTGCAGCAGAATCACGATCAGAAAACCCCATCCGAATCCAGTCAGCCATTGATTTTCCTGTGACGGGAGAATCCTGTCGGTAAATACTTCCGACAGAACCGGTACGATCATGCCGATCAGTACCACCATAGCGGAAGAAAGGACCACCAGCGTCAGGGCGGATTTGTTTCCTTTGACCCGCTGTCTGAAAAAGGTCAGGATACTTGTCGGATGCCCCTCTTCCACGAAATCGGGGCCTTTTTCAAACTGGAGACAGACATTGCTGTATGAGCTGTCAAACTCTTCGTCCGAAACCGTGATCCGTCCGTTTGCGGGATCGTTGATGACCGCCCCGCCTTTTTTGAATCCATCCAGCACCACGAAGTGGTTCTGGTTCCACCAGATGATACACGGGAAGGTGGCAAACTCACGGATGGTTTTCGGTCCGTAAGCCTTTGCACGTGCCATCAGTCCATACGATCCGGCCGCTCTGACTATGCTGTCCGCATTACTGCCGTCACGGGATATGCCGCAGTCCTGTCTTACCTGGGAAAGAGGGATCCACTTTCCGTAGTAGGCCAGGATCATCGTCAGGGAAGCGGCGCCGCATTCCAGTGCTTCCATCTGCAGGATCACCGGCACCTTAACGGGCTTCCGGTTCTTCTTTTTTTGTTCCATGGTCAG
>CAJOLD010000033.1 GCA_905235435.1 uncultured Lachnospiraceae bacterium | reverse complement strand
TGCAGCGATAACACCAATAACAAGAGTTTTAACTGTTTTTTTCATGACTTTATATTCCTTTCTTTTTCTCCATTTTTTTAATTTGTTTTTCTGTCGGGGTGTCTCTCTCTATCGCCCTGACACTTGGTTATACGACCCACCCCGGGGGAGGGCTAATAATATTTAAATTTTTTTCAAAAAAAGAAGAGCCGCCGGCAGATGCCGGCGGCTCCCTGCAGCGCTCCAGGCTGTTTATTTCCTTACCGCAGCTTCGCGATTCTTTCTTTTGTGAAGGCGTCGATCCGCTTCCACAGGCCGGACAGCTGCCGTTTGTGGCGGCAGAGCTTTTCGGTGCAGTTGGCGCAGGTGAGGTATGCGTTGGTGTTTTCCGAAAAGCGCTCCGGATGCAGGTAGAAGGTGATCTCCCAGCGGATGAGCAGCGCGATGGACATCGCGAGCAGGCTCCATGTATATTTGTCTACGACGAAGAACAGGGGCGTGAAGATCATGGCAAAGTCCCAGTTGTAGATCCTGCACGTCACACAGCAGCGGTTTTTGAAGATCCAGGTCTGAAACGGGCAGAAGAAAAGGATGCAGATCATGTCGCAGACCGAATAGGCCGAGCAGAGCAGCAGCATAAAGTCGTCGTTCAAAACGCCCAGCATGTGCAGGCCGCCGAAGATGAGATTGAAGACGATCCAGATAAGGAGGGCCAGCACGGTCCCGTGGTTGTCTGCAATGATGATCTCGGTCTTTCCTGTTTTAATGTAGTTTTTCGCGAACTGCTTCTGGCAGCCGGGACTGCGGAACCTGGACGGGAAGAAGCGCAGCAGCATTTCGATCGTGAACAGGAGCCACAGCACGGCCATCAGCCCTCTGTGCTGCTCAAACCGAAATACGATCGTCTCTCCGCCTCTTACCATGTTTGCGATCCACAGGACCAGCAGCGTGATGAACAGACATGACCGCCATGTAAAACTGAAGTAGTGAGCCATCATGACTGCGGAATGGGATCTGTGCTTCTTTTCCATAGCCTGCCTTTCTCCTGCTTCCCGCGCTTTACGCGTTCTTTGCGAAAACGGCGCTCTCCCCGAGAGCGCCGCTTATCATTTCACGCCTCCGGGGCTTTCGTCCCCCCGCGGCGCGGTACTTTTCTTCTTTGTCTTCCGCTTCCCCTCTGCCGCTGCCGGGTCTACTGCTTTCCGAAATGCTTCCTTATCGTAAGCACATTTTTCCCGTCACGGTAGTCATAGGACATCTCGTCCATGCTCTGCTTGGCCATGTAGATGCCCAGCCCTCCGATAGGACGCAGTTCAGCCGGGAGCGTCAGATCCGGCTCCGGCCTCAGAACAGGATTGTACGGGACCCCGCTGTCGATAAGCGTGATCTCCACTCCCATCCCGTCATCCAGAAGCGTCACGGAGATCTCCGCCTCCCCTCCGGATTCCGTATATGAATATGAAGAGATGTTTATGAAAAGTTCCTCGACGGCAACATCGACCTGGATCTGCTCTTTCATGGAACAGCCGGATCCTTCAAGGATCTCGTCGACAAAGGCTATGACCTGTCCGAGATTCCTGCGATCTGCCTCTACTGTCAGGTTTTTCATGAAAAACCTCCCTGCAGGATACGCACTGACAAATTATTTGCAACGACACCGGAAACGATCACTCGATCGTCATGATATCCGAGAAGCCCGTCACCTCAAAGATCTCGTTGACCTCCTCGCGGACATTGATCAGTTTCATGCTTCCCTGTGAATCCATCTGTTTCTGGACGGAAAGCAGTACGCGAAGGCCGGCAGATGAAATATACTCAAGTTCTTCCAGATCAAAGACCAGCTCTGTGGCGCCCTGGAGGAAATCCCGAAGCTCATTTTCGAGCACCGGAGAAGTCGTGGTGTCCAGTCTTCCGGAAAGCTTTACGACCGCTTTGCCGCCTTCTTTATTTTTTTCAATATTCAGCATCTATTTTTTCCTCCTGAGAATTCTTTCATTACTTATATATTGTACTCAGAATGGGCAAGGTCCGCAAGTAAAAAACAACGGTCAGGAAAAGTCCGCATCCATCGCGATCACTACGTCATAGCCCGGATAGAGCGTCTTTATCCTCTCCTTCACGTGGCGCACCGCCGCGGCGCGGTCAGGCGCGTCAAAGCTGACCACGAGATCGAAGCGGATAAATTTCTGCTCTTCGCTGCGGTAAAACCCGTGCATCTGCAGGACGCCGGGCTCTTGCAGCGCCTCTTCGCGGATCTTTTCGCGCATCTTGATGGTCACCGGATCGCTCGTGTTGACCGCGTAGATCCCCACACCGGTGAGGATGACGCCGTGCTTTTCGTAGACCGCTGCGGTGATGGCGCGGGTCAGGTCGTCCAGCTGCCCGGCGGAAAAGGTGTCGGGCACTTCGATGTGGACCGATCCGTTGTACGCGTCCGGCCCGTAATTGTGGAGGATCAGGTCATAGGCTCCCGTCACGCCGTCAAAGGAGACGATCGTCTTTTTGATCGCGGCGGCCAGCTCCGCGCCGGCCCTCTCCCCCAGGAGCTTCGAGATGGTATCCGTCAGCATCTCCACGCCCGCTTTGATGATCACCAGCGAGATGATGGCACCCAGCCACGCCTCCAGCGAGATTCCCGACACGAGATAGATGACGGCGGCAGCCAGGGTGGCTGCGGAGATCACGGCGTCCAGCACCGCGTCCTGTCCGGAGTTGATGAGCGAGTCGGAGCGTACCTTCTCTCCGGTCGCCTTTACATATCGTCCGAGCACGATCTTTACGATAACGCCCGCTGCCAGGATGATGAGGACGGCCGCTCCGTATTCGGGGACGTCCGGATGGATGATCTTTTTCAGGGATTCGATGAGCGCGGTAATGCCGGCGTAAAGCACGATCCCCGAGATGAGCATCGCGCTCAGATACTCTATCCTGCCGTAGCCGAAGGGATGCTCCCGGTCGGCCTCCTTCCCCGCAAGCTTTGTCCCCACGATCGTGATCAGCGATGACGCCGCGTCGGACAGGTTGTTGACCGCGTCAAGCACGATGGCGATCGAGTGGGAGAAAAGTCCGACCACTGCTTTGAAAGCCGCCAGAAATACGTTGGCCAGGATCCCTATGATGCTGGTCCGTATGATCACCCTGCTCCTGCCCTCTTCGGGCGCATCTGTATTTTTCTTCATATCTCTACCCCTGTCTTTTTGCAGAGGGCTTCATAGGCCTCCTGCGGATCGTCGATCGCGGCCACGGTCTCCTCCATCGGGCAGCAGCCGTCGCCCGCGCGGTTCGCGATCATATCGGTGAGCTTCCCGAAAGAGGCGCCGATGCCGCTCTCCTCCAGCACATCCCTGCCGGGGCGCGACATGACCTGCGCCCAGACGGTGCTGACACCGGCTTTTTTATACATCAGCGCGGCCGCCTTTCCGACGATGCGGTCCGCCGCCGAATAACCCTCAAGCTCCGGGCGGGCCGCGATCAGGACAAGAAGCGCTCGGATGCCCCGCGCCTCCCCGCAGATCACGCTGTCTTCCTTCACAAGAACGCAGCTGTATTCGTTCTCCAAAAGGAGCTGTTTTGCCCTTTCAAGATCCGTCAAATTCCGTCTTCCTCCTGTTTTTTATCCTGAGGGCCGCTATCCTTCCTTGTAAAGGGACGCCCCCTAAAGTATACTGTTTTTACGACCGATCATTATTGCTGACAGAAATAGGAGGTTTTCCCATGCAGAAAAACGAGATCCTGTCAAAAGTCGACCACACGCTGCTTGCCCAGACTGCCGTCTGGCAGGAGATACGGGAGCTCTGCGACGATGCCGTCCGGTTCGGGACCGCTTCCGTCTGCATCCCCCCGTGTTATGTAAACGCGGCGGCCGGATACCTTGACGGACGGATGAAGGTCTGCACCGTCATCGGCTTCCCGAACGGGAACCATACGACGGCCGCCAAGCTCTTCGAGACCAGGGACGCGCTCGAAAACGGCGCGGACGAGATCGATATGGTCATCAATATCGGTGCCCTGAAGGCCGGCGAAGACGACCTTGTGAAGGATGAGATCAGCCGGCTGAAAGAAGCCTGCGGGGACCGGATCCTGAAGGTCATCATCGAGACCTGCCTGCTTACGCGGGAAGAAAAGATCCGCATGTGCCGCATCGTCACAGAAGCAGGCGCCGACTTTATCAAAACGTCCACCGGCTTTTCCACCGGCGGGGCCACCTTCGAGGATGTCGCGCTCTTCGCGGAAAATGTGGGGCCGGACGTAAAGATCAAAGCCGCCGGCGGCATCTCCTCCTTTGAGGACGCGGAAAAGTTCATCTCCCTCGGGGCGTCGCGGCTGGGGACCAGCCGCCTGGTCAAAATAATGAAAACGCAGCAGTAATGCTTCTTACTCACTGTCGATGGGCGTCGGCCGGTACTGGTTGAAGAACGAAGAGATCCCGCTGATGCCCAGCGTCTCATAGTCGGCCGAGTACACGGAGTGCACCACGGCACCCTCCGTCATCGCCTGGTACATAGTAAAGCCGTCCAGCGCGACGCGGCCGGTCCGCATGAAGGTATCGCCGAACTCCGTCCAGCCGATGTTCCCGTCCACATTGCAGAAAATATTGTATCCCTGATCCTTGAAATACCGGAACTTCGCGTTGTCGGCGGTATAGGCGCCGACAATGCCGATGTCCGCGCCGAAGGCGAAGATGATCTTGTCTGTCTCGCCGAGGACGGGCACGTTCACGGTCTTCCACCGCTCATTGTCCGCCATCAGGCGCTCAAGATCACTGCTCTCCGCGTTCAGATGCCCGTAGGTGTGGCTCGCGAACGTCCAGCCTTCCGCCTTCATGGCGTCCGCCACCGCCTTCGCGTCGCGGCAGTCCTGCTCCCAGTCAAAGTCGGGATGCTCCTGCAGCCACTGGATCTGGTCGAGGTCCAGATGCGGATCGTTGATATCCTTATAATAATCATTGGTGCGGTAGCCGAATACGCCGTTGTAGCCGGTCATCGCCACCGTTCCGCGGGCTCCCCTGTACGAGAAATCGGGATGTTCCCGGATGAAGGTATCCAGGCGGGGGACCACGTCGTAGTCGCCGACGGTGGTATTGCCATCCGGGTCGGTGTAGACGCATTTCGGTCTTCCGTCCTCATCCACGACCATCTTCGTGGCATACCCCTGGGTGCCGATCCCGTAGGAGTGATAGTAGCTCAGGTCGTCCACCGAAAGGACGAAGGGCTTTTTATCCGGCGGAAGCATCAGGGAGTTGTTTGGCGATACCAGGACGGTCCCGTCAGAGCCCGTCGTCTTTACGCACATATCATCGAGGCCCACGAGGACATATCCCGCCTCATACATATCCTCTATCATCGCGTCAAATTCCACCGTCGTCGTCATGGCGGCGTTGTTCTGCCGCACCCTGTCCGCGCCGACAAGATCCGCCATAAAAGCGCGGTCGTCGTTGATCAGGGAGTGGAAAAAGACATGCGGGATGGTCGTCACATCCGCGGCGACGAGGGAGTCTTTGTCGCTCTCCCACTGGGAGACGAGAGCCCGCGCCTCCTCCGAGTCATCCCCGGAGAGAAGGGCGATCGCCCCGTCATAGTCATAGCCGGCGGCAAGAAGCTTCGCGCGGCTGACCGGATCTCCGGTCTGTGCGGCTGCGGCGGCGCCTTCCGCGCCTTCTCCCTGTCCGCCGCCGGACAGATCTTCTCCGTCACCGGCCTGCGCGCCTTCCCCGGTCTGCGCGTCCGCGCTCCCGGCGCCTTCCTGCGCGCCTATTTCCGCTGCGGCCTGCAGGCCCTGTCCGTCCGCGCCTTCCTGCCCGGACTGCTGTGCCTGATCCCTGCCCGCGGTCAGAAGGGAGTCCTCCCCCTTGCCGCTCACAGCGCGGCCGATGCCGACGCACGCCAGAATGACGATGAGCAGCACGCCCGCTCCCGCGAGCCCAAGTTTAAGCAGCCGCACCTTTTTCCTGCGGGCCGCCATCTCCTGCTGTCTTTTTTGCTCGCGCCGCTTCCGCCTCTCCTCTGGATCTTCCTCCGTGTAATTTCTCTGCCCGCCCGGGCCTTCTTCGTAGTTCATCGTTTACCCCTCTGACACTTCTTTGCTCTGTCTTTACTTCCCCGTTTACAGCTGCTGCCGCGCGACCATGTCCGCGAACAGCCCGTTCTTCTCCATCAGTTCCCCGTAAGTCCCCTCCTCGAGCACTTTTCCGTTCCCCAGATAGAGGATGCGGTCGGCGCTGCGTATGGTGGAGAGGCGGTGCGCAATGACGATCCTTGTGCATTTCAGCCCGTCCAGGGCCTCCGTCACTCTCTTCTGCGCGATATTATCCAGCGCCGAAGTCGCCTCGTCGAAGATCAGGACCGAAGGCTTCGGCGCGATCGCCCGCGCGATCATCAGGCGCTGCTTCTGCCCGCCGGAAATGCCGCCCTGTCCCTCGGAGATGACCGTGAACATGCCCATCGGCATCTCCCGGATGTCATCGGCGATGCCGGCGATCTCCGCCGCCCTCCAGGCCTCTTCCATGGTGAGCCCGGGCGCCGAGATGGCGATGTTCGCGTAGATAGTGTCGTTTAAAAGCCCGCCGTTCTGCATGACCGCGCCGATCTTCCGGCGCAGGGACGGCAGGTCGATCTTGTCGATGCTGTTCCCGTCGTAGAAGATCTCGCCCTGCTCCGGCTTCTCAAAGCCGAGCAGCAGGCGGACGAGCGTGGATTTCCCGCATCCGGAGGGACCGGCGATGGCAATATACTCTCCCGGGCGGATCCGCAGGGAGAGGTCGTCGATCACCTTCGGCCCGCCTTCGGCGTAGCGGAAGGTCACGTCGTTCATCTCTATGCTGCCGCCAAGCTCCGTCACGACCTTCCCCCTGCGCCCGCTCTCGGGCTCCGTCTGCAGGATGGGGGCTGCCATGTTCAGCACCGGGCCGATCCGCGCGAAGATCATCGTTGTCGAAGCCAGGGACGTAAAGGCGCCCATCACCATGCCGTAGGCCGCGTTGAAGGCCACGTAGCGGCTCATGGAAACGCCGCTTGCGATGGCGGCGGCGTAGATCACGACCGCGCCCACGATGCTGACTGCTTCGCTCAGCACCGGACCGATCTTGAGAAGGAAGGGCGGATCGTACATGAGCCGCGCCGACTCGTTATAAACTTTTGCCCACTGGGCGAAGGAGCGCTTTTCCGCGCCCGCGAGACGGATCTTCTGGATGCCGTTCACCAGGGCGTAGGCCCGCCCCACGGTGACCGCGTCCTTCTCCATGATCTCCTTCTGCCGCCGGTTCTCCAGGATCATCGTGACCGTGGACAGCACCACCGTCAGGAGGATGATCACCAGGGCCGGCGTCACCAGCGAGGGCGTGTACTGAAAGATCTGCGTCACATAGAGAAGCGAGACCAGCGACGTCAGACCCGTGTTAAGGACCGCGTTCGAAAGAGTGGAGCAGAGCTGGTTCACGGAATCGACCCTGGTCGCCAGATCGCCCGAGCTGTACTCTCTGAAAAAGGCCGGCGGCATGGAAAGCACGCGCATCATGGCCGCCGCGTTGATCCCAAGGTCCAGCCTGGTCTGCAGGGTGTCGGAGATCAGGTCGGAGCCTGCCCGGATGACGATCATGCTCAGCTGGACACTCAGCATGAACACTGCCATGGCGATGAGCACGCCGACGTTCCTTTTCTCCAGCACGGTTCCGAACAGGAGGTTCGTCAGCCTGGGGACCAGCATGCCGACAGCCGTCGCAAGCAGCGTTACGCCCAGGATGAGAAGAAAGTCGACAGGCCGCAGCCCCGAAAGGATATAGAGGGACAGGGACCGGATGCTGATCTTTGTCTGCGGGAAGGGGCGGTAAAAGCAGTACGCGCTCTCCGCGAGCCGTCCGGCCGTCCGCTTTGTGACCTTCCACGAGCGATTCCCGGTGGACTCATAGCACCGGTATCCCGAAAGTCCCGACGGAATGAGCGCGACCGGGGTCCCGTCCTCCTTAAGGAAGCCCAGAAAGGCGCCGGTGGCATCCTTCCTCCAGTTTCCCTTCAGCTTGACCTCCCGGTACATGACGCCCTCCGGATGCAGACTGTAGTCCAGCCGCTCCTCCAGCGTGCTCAGGTCCTCCGGGGGCTCCACATACTGCAGGCGGTAGAAGCGCAGAATCCGCTCCATGGCGCTCCCGGTCATCTTCTTTACGTCGCCGGAATCCGCCGCTTCGCGCCCCATGACGGCGCCTGCCGCTTCCCGGAGCGTTTCATTTACCATCAGGTCATCTTCAGTTTTTCTCTGCCTGATCTGTTCGTCGAACCAGCTCAAATGGATACCTCCGGGCGTTTTTATTCACTGGTAACAAGAGCGGTGTAAAGACCGCCCATCGCGAAAAGCTCTTCATGGGTGCCGCGCTCGGCGACCCTGCCTTTGTCCAGGACAATGATCTCATCGCAGTCCCGGACGGTGGAGAGCCTGTGCGCGACCACGATCACGGTCACTCCCCTGTCCGCGATCGCCTTCACCGCGTTGTACTCGGTCTTCGCGTCCAGCGCGGAGGTCGCCTCATCCAGGATGAGGATGGTCGGATCCTGTGCCAGGACCCTCGCCAGCTCCAGGCGCTGCCGCTGCCCGCCGGACATGTCGGTTCCGTTCTCCGCGAGACGGCTCTGATAGCCGCCGCGCTGCATGATATCGTCATGGATCTGCGCGTCGCGGGCCGCGAGGATGACCTCGTAGTCCTGGATCGTGCGGTCCCACATGCGTATATTTTCGGCGATCGTGTCTTCGAACAGGACGATATCCTGGTCCACGACAGCCAGTGATCCCGTGAATACGCTGCGGTCGATCTCGCTGATCTTCTTTCCGTCGAAGGTGATCTCACCGCTCCAGGGCTCATAGAGTCCGGCGATCAGCTTCGCGAGCGTGGACTTTCCGCATCCCGAGGCGCCCACCAGGGCGATCCTGCTGCCCGGCTTCACGCTGAGGGAGAAGTCCTCGATCAGCGGGGGCTTGAGCTTTGCGTATCCGAAGGTCACATGTTTCATCTCAAAAGCGCCGGAAAGCTTCGCGTACGCTTCCTGCGGCGCATTCCTCCGCTCTTCCTCTTCCTTCGCGAGGACGGGCGCGTCCGGATATTCCATGACGTCGTCCACGCGCTCCATGTTGGTCCGCATCTCCTGCAGCATCTGCCCCGCGCCCACAAGCGAGCTGACGGGTGCCATGAAGGAACTAAGGTAGGCCTGGAAGGCCATGATCATACCGACGGTGAATTGTCCGCGCATGGTCAGATAGACGCCCAGGGTCATGATCACAAGGTTCGCGAAGGCGGACAGGGCCTGTCCGAAGGCCCCGAACGCCATGCTCAGCCGGCTGACATGCACCGTCTGCTCATTGACGGAGGCCTGCAGACCGCTCCAGGTGCGGAAGTATCCGTCCTCGGCGCCGCTGGCCTTGATCGTCTCGATCATCCGGATGCCGTTCATCGTAATGCCCGTGAGCTTGCCCGTGTCCCTCTGCTGCACGCGCTGGATATTGACGCGCAGGCTGGAGAGCAGCAGGGAGCTGGCGAGATTGACGGCCATGCAGCCGACGCCCACCAGCGTGAGCACCACGCTCTGCCGCAGCATGACGACCAGATAAAAGAACATCATGATCGTATTGAGCAGCAGCGGGGCAAACGTATTGACAAGCGTTCCCGCGATGGACGCGTTGGTAGACTGGCGCTGTACGATATCTCCGGACATCCTCTGTGAGAAAAATTCGATGGGGAGCCGAAGGACCTTCCACATATAGGTCATATTCCCGATGACCGCCATCTTTCCCTGGATCTTCAGGTCGTAGATGACGCGGATCCAGGACAGGACGATCTTAACGATGACGATCGCCGACAGGGCGGCGAGGAAGGGGATGACCCAGTCCGGATTTTTCCCGGGCAGGAGCCGGTCTATAAAGACCCGGTCGAAGGCCGGCATGATGAGGCCGATGACCGCTGAGATCAGAGAGATGAGGGCGGCGAACACCAGCGCGCTCTTCATGACCTTCAGCCTGTTTGCGGCAAACACGAGCGTGCTCTTGCGCGAGCCCGAGGGCTCAAAGTCCTCTTCCGGTTCAAACATGATGACCACGCCCGTAAAAGCGCGGTCAAATTCCTCCTCCGTGACGGCGACGCGCCCGCGCGCGGGGTCGTTCAGCCACGCCTTCCCGCCGCGGAAGCCGTCAAGGACGACAAAATGATTGAATTCCCAGTGGATGATGCAGGGAAAAAGCCCGTGCTCCTTCAGAGCGTCCGGTTCCGCGCGAAAGCCTGTGGCCGAGAGGCCGTACGACCTCGCCGCCAGCAGCACGTTGCGCGCGTTGGAACCGTCCCTGGACACGCCGCAGTCGCTGCGCACCTGCTCCAGGGGGATCCACTTTCCGTAGTACGCGAGCACCATGGTAAGACAGGCGGCGCCGCACTCCAGCGCCTCCAGCTGCATGATCACCGGCACCCGGGCGACTCCCTTCTCCACGGGGCTTTTAATTTTTCGTTTGATCAAAGCCATAAAATGCTCCCGTCAGTTCCCGGTCCCGGAGGCAAACAGCAGCCGGATGGGCTGCAGCTCGTCCGTCACGATCTCCGCGTCATAATATCCGTCTGTCAGCGTAGTGGTGGACTGCGCCCTGAGCACAGTCACGTTTTTTCCGGCGGAAAGATAGCCCGAACGAAAGAGCTCTTCATCTCCGGAAACATCCAGCGTGAGTGTCTGCGCGTCCTTCGGGTCGGCAGTCAGCTCTACATCGCCGATATAGATCTCGATCTCATCGTCGGACTGACCCAGGTCCGCGGGCAGGACAAAGCACCAGACCGTCCCGTTCTCCACCTTTGCGGGAACCGTGACCGAGGAAATGATCCTGCCGAAGAATCCCCAGACCAGAAGGCCGGCCAGAAGGATGATGATCCCCGAGAGAACGATCCACACACCCGCGCCGGTCACGCGCAGATATCCCGAAAGCTCCTCCGGCGTGGAGATGTTTTCGATCGCTTTATCCCTGTACAGTTTTTTATTCTTTTCCGCGTTTCCCATCCGGCTCCTCCTGTCCGTCTGTGACAGCCTCTCTTCCTCTGTACTCAAGGCAGAGCATCGTCAGATCATCGAACTGCGGCGCATCCGCGACGAACTCGTTTACATCGGCGCTCATTCTTTCGATCAGCGCCTCCGGGCTGCTGTCCGGATCGCGGTTGAGAGAGACCCCGATCCTGTCGGTCCCGAACATGCTCCGGGAACTGTCCGAAGCCTCCGGCAGTCCGTCCGTATAGACAAAGACCGAAGCGCCCGGCTCCAGCTTCACCTCGTAGGTATGATAGACCATATTCTCCAGGCCGCCGAGGATAAAGCCGTGTTCATCGTCCAGTTTTTCAAAGCTGCCGCCCGCATGCTTCACGAACGGATACTCATGCCCCGCGTTCGCGGCCTTCAGAATCCCCGTGCGAAGGTCCAGGATGCCGAGCCAGGCCGTGACGAACATTTCCTCATTGTTGTTTCTGCAGATCTCATTGTTCGCTTCGGCAAGCGCTTTCGCGGGATCGCGGTGGTTCTTGGCGAAGCCGCGGATGACGATGCTGCTCATCATCATAAAGAGCGCCGCGGGAACTCCCTTTCCGGAAACATCGCCGACGACCAGGGCGATATGATCTTCATCGATCATAAAGAAATCGTAAAAGTCGCCGCCGACGTCCTTCGCCGGCGTCATGGAGGCGAAAAGGACCATGTCGCTGCGGACCGGGAATTTGTCGGGCAGTACGCCGCACTGGATGTCGACCGCAAGTCCCATCTCGGTCTCCAGATTCGCTTTTTCGGCAGCGGTGCTGCGGATCTCCTCCATATACCGGTCCAGCTCGCCCACCATGGAGGAGAAGCTCGCCGTGATCCGGTCCAGCTCGTTGCCGGTCTTTATCCGCGCCAGCTCGCTCTTTGCATGGGCGGAGTTCTTTTTGCTCTCGTAGCTCTCGATCACCCTGCACTCATGCTGCAGCGGATCCACCAGCCTCACTCTCAGGATCCGGAAACAGAACACGAGCAGGCAGGCAAGCATGAGCGTAGAGACAAGGAAGATGATGATGGTCGGCGTGAGCGTGCTCCGCACCACGTCTCTCCAGTACAGCGACACACCCACGACACAGGCCACAGCGCCATCGTCAAAGACCGGATAGAAATAATGCACGTAGTTGTCATCGGCGCCCCGGGATCTGGAAAGCTCCAGGTCGGTCGGCGCCTCACTGGTCTCCAGCAGCTCGTCAAGGATGGGGTAAACGCCATAGGTATACTCCGACCTTGTGCCGAAATCATAGACATCGCCGCCCTGGCTCACGCGCTTTTCATCATCGTTTACGCCCGTGGCGTAGTACAGGCGCTGCCCGTCGATCACATTGAAGCAGGTGAGGAAAACGACGTCGAAAGCCTTCTTGTAGCGGTTAAAGTCCTCGCTGATACTCGCCTGGCAGAGCTGCGCCAAAAGCTCCTGCGCTTCATCATCCAGCGCGTACGCCTGCTCGTCTGTGATCAGGGAGATATCGATCACGGACGGCATCATTTTGGAGAACCGGGCCGCTTTCTCCTCGTAGACCTCCTCGTCATAGACGGGCTCCATATCGTCGCAGTGCTCATCCCAGTAGTCGATCAGGAAATGAAAACACTCATACTGCTCGACCATGCCCGCGATGCACTTTCCGATCTCCTGTCCCTTCTGGACCCTGTCGTTGATCGCGGTCTGGAGAGAATAGGTATAGAGAAAGACAGCATTAATGATACTGACGATGGTAAAGATGACCGTCAGCGGAATCGCAAGCTGTTTCAGAATGGAACCGTTCTTCTTTTTCATACTTTTACATTTCCCCTCATCCTGCGTCCGGAGCCTTCTTTATCAGTCTTCCGGCTGCTCCGTCACAGGCATCCAGCAGTGCGCCTGGTAAATATCGGTCAGCCTCCAGGTGGAAAGAAGCCTGCTCCCTTCCCCTGCGGTGATCTTTCTGTTGGCAATGGTGAGGCGGCCGTCCTCCGGCACCGTGACCGGATCCCCCAGAACATGCTGGCCGGTAAAGACTCCGTCGTAATCGTAATAGTCGCAGACCGTTACGATCTCATCCCCGCCGTTCAGCTCCACATAGCCCTTGCCGACAACGCCGGTCGGCGCGGTCTCCCGGGCGCCGAGGACCAGGTCCTCTCCGGTCTCCTCGTTGAACTCGGCGATCAGGTCGACGCGCTCCCCGTTCAGGAGGGCGGGAATAAATTTGCGTGTGATATACAGCCCGTCTTCGTCGTCGTCCTCATCGCTGATCGGGTAGATGGCCGCCGGCTGCCCGCACAGGGTCACCCAGGTGCCGTCCCAGGCATCGATCAGGTCTCCGTCCTCATTGTATTCGGCGACGTTGTCGAGGCCGAGGTCGATAAATCCGGTGCCGTCGTCCACAAAAGCGTTCAGCTCCACGGCCGTCACCTGCTCCCAGCGCTCCTCCGGAAGAACCAGGACCCTCTCCCCGTCCTTCTCTGACCAGGCAGGATCCCCGGCGCTCACCGGCGGGCTGCGGAACAGCATTTCGGCGGCGAGGCCCAGCAGGCCGCCCACGAGGGAGCTCCCGGAATCCTCATAGCCGTAATCGCTGTAAGAGTCATAACCGTAATCCGTATATCCGCCGAGCATCGAGGAGAGATCGAGCCCTCCGTAGCTGCTGCCCCCGGTGGTCGTATAGCCGCCGTAGAGCTGCTCATAGAGCTGCTCCGCGCTGCTCTGGGAGCTGTAGCTCCCGGTATCCCCGTACCAGGAGGAGCTTCCCGTGAGCAGGGAGAAAATGTCGTCCGTGCTCATCTCGCTGTAGGACCCGTAGCTGCTGCCGCCGAACAGGCTGCCGTAGCCGTAGTCCTGCTGGGACTGCGCAGTGCTTCCCGAGCCGCCGCCCAGGAGGATATCGATCAGGCTGCCCGAGCCCGAGCCGTAGGCCGAACCCGCGGACGAGACGATCTGCCCGGAGGATTCCAGCGTCGCGTAAGCGCGCACGCTGTCGCTCCAGCTTGAATCGATCCCGATATTTTCATAGAGCTGCATCATGGAATTCACCGACTTCAGGCTGGAATTCGGGAAATAGATGCTGAGCCCCCAGGCGTCCGTGATCCTGTTTACGCGGTTGTATTTGACTGCGCCCTGAATGGCCCGGGACAGTTCCCTGGCCTCCTTCGTCCCGAGGCGGGTGCAGAAATCGACCAGGTCGACCTGGTCCAGGCGGGCGCTCTGCGAAAACTCGCGCGTCCCGTTCCTCGCGTAAGCGACGTCCCTGTAATTGCTGCCCTCCAGCTGCTCGGAAAGCTCAAGGCCGAAATCGCCAAGCTCGCTGATCACGGTCCCCTTCAGCTCCGCGAGGTCGACCAGCGAGAGCGTCGTCTGCGCCCGCGGATCCACCTTTGAGGAGGCGGCGGTGAAATCGTCGACGATCTGTCTGCCGATCTGCAGCGTATTCGTGGAGGAATTCTTATCCAGAAGCTGCAGCCAGTTCGTGTAGTACCAGCCCGTGCCGGGCTCGGTCTCCTCGCTGGCGATCAGGTAATCCGCGTAGGGCTCGATGGCGATGGCGTTCTCGAGCGTCGCCATCAGGCAGGCATCGAATCCGACGAAGTCGAACTTCACGCCGCCGTCCTTTAAGGCCTTCCCGATCTCGCCGATGTCCATGGACTCTTTCGGGTACAGCTCGTCATAGCCGAACCCGGAGACAGAGCCGCCGCCGTGATCCCAGAGGATCAGCATATAGCGGTCCGCCGGCGCCGCCTTCGCGCAGTATCTGATATAATCCGAAAGGGTGTCCGGGGAGGTCATGGCCTTTGACTTCATCTGATCCTGCAGCTCGAAGCCCCTGGAGGTCAGCCTCCAGCGCTCCAGCTTCCCGGCCGTCATGACGTTGTTGCGCCATCTTTTGCAGCCGCCGGTCTGGACGAACATATTCACCTTTTTGTTCGAGAGCCCGGAGTAGAGCATCTCGTTCAGGTCGGAGGTGGCCATGCCGCTCTGGCTCTCAAGATCCGTCCCGATCATGTAGACCATGATCGTGACCGTATCCTTGCCCTTTCCCTTCAGCTTCGTGTATTTCTTTCTGGCCGCGCTGCTCACGTCCGGGTCGACCCCGGAGTAGCTGGTGTCCGTCCCCGCAAGGGCCGTGCCCGCTTCCGCAAACACAAGGAAGGAGGCAAGTGCCAGGACGGCAAGGACCGCGGCGCTGCGGCGCCGGCCCCGTGCTCTGTTCTTACTCATCTTCCTTCTGCGTCCTCCCGTCTGCGTCGTCACCCTTCGCAAAGGGCGCGCCGTCCCCGGCGCGGACGGAATCACTGATCCGTTCGCCCTTTTTGATCTCTGCGGTTCCCTCTTCGATCGTCTTTTTTCTGCTGTGCGGTCTCTCAGGCATGCTCCCGGTCCTTTCTCTTCTGGATCATGGTTTTTTGTACAAAGCTAATAATTTAGTATACACTGTTTTCGGCTTATTTACTACTGTTTTATACATCTGTTTCGATCTTCACCCGGCTTCCGTCCGGCCCCGCGATCACGTGGATCTTTTTCGGCAGGACCTCGTCGAGCCTGGCCACATGCGAGATGATCCCGATCTGCCTTCTGCCCCCCGAAAGACGGCTGAGCACCTCGACGGCGCGGTCCAGCCGCAGGCCGTCCAGAGAGCCGAAGCCTTCGTCGATAAACATGCTGTCGATGCGGATGGCGCTGGCGGCGTCCATCTGCACAATGTCCGAAAGGCCGAGCGCCAGGGACAGGGAAGCCTCAAAGGACTGGCCGCCGGACAGGGACGCGGTGTCCCTCTCCAGGCCCGTGAACATGTCAAGGATCTTAAGGCCCAGGCCCCGGCTTCTGCGAAGATCCCCGGTGTCCTGCGCGATCAGCCGGAAGCGGCCGTCCGTGATGGTCTCCAGGTGGACATTCGCCCGGTCGACGATGCGCCCGAAGAAGTCCCCGAGCACGTACCGGGAGAAGGCAAGGCTTCCGTTCGCGGCATCCGCGATGGGCATCAGCTCGTCCATCGCCCTGCGGTACTGCGCCCTCTCCTTCCGGATCTTCCGGATCTGCGTCTGTACGCCCCGGTCGGTCTCGATCGTAAGATCCAGCCGGCGCTCCTGCCCGCGCAGCTGTTCAAGCGCCGCCGCGTTCTGCGCCGCCGCGGCCTCCGTCTCCGCGAGGTCTGTCCTGCTCTTTCCCTCCGTCATCTCCGCGAGCTGCTTTGTCGCGGCGCGAAGTCCGGTCAGGCTGCTGCTGTATTCTTCGAGCACCTCCTGCTCGCTCCGGATCCGCTGATTCAGCGCGTCCCTCGTATCGGCGCCGCCAAGCGCCTCCCGGAAGGCCTCCGCGCCCGCAAAGCTCTGCCGCGCAAGGCTCTCCTCAAAGGCTGCCTGCGCCCCGGCAAGGGCTTCCTCCCGCTGCTTCTTTTCCTCCAGTGCCGCCGACCGGCTTCCCTCCGCGCGGGAGAGCTCCCGCCGGCATTCCTCCAGCTTCGCCGCGGCCCCGTCGATCCCGGCCTGCAGCGAAGCGGCCTGCTCCTCGAGCTCCCGGATCTTCTCCGCGGCCTGCTCCTCGGTCTCCGGATATCCCTCCAGCTGCTTTTTCCAGTTTCCGGCGCTGGTCTTCGCCGTCTGTACGCGCCCGGCCGCCTCCTGCGCGGCGCGGCCTGCCGCCTCCAGCTCCTCCCTGGCCCCGGCCGCTTCCCGGCCCGCTTCTTCTCTGTCCAGGAGGGTCCTCGCCTTTAAGTCTCTGTCATTCTTTGCCGCAAGCACTGCCTCCGCGGCCCGCCGCTTCTCCCCGCGGGCTTTTTCCGTCTCCGCCCGCAGCGCGCTCCCTTCCGCGAGCGCTTCCCAGTCGCCTTCGCCGGTGAGGGAGGCCGCCGAGTTAAGGACGCTCTCCTCGCGCAGCCGGTGCTCCGTCTCCTTTTCTCTTAAACTGCTCCGTGCGCTGGCCGCCGTTTCCTCGGCGCGGTCGCGCGCTTCCCTCGCGGCGTCGACCGCCTCTCTGGAAGGCACGTCCGCGGTGCATACCGCAAAGTCCCCGATCTCTTCCTTCGTATGTACGGCGCCGCACACCGGGCACTTTGCGCTCCCCGCGCTCTCAAGAGCGGTGCGCAGCTCATCCGCGAGCAGGCCCGCCTGGCCTTCCAGGAGCGCCTCGTGCAGCCGCGCGTGCTCCTTCTCCGCCGCAAGAGCCGCCTGCTCCGCGGCGTTGGCCTCCTGCCCGAGCCGCTCTTTGGCGGTGATGATCTCTTTCAGCTCCTGCACGGACGTCTGCAGCC
>CAJOLD010000032.1 GCA_905235435.1 uncultured Lachnospiraceae bacterium | reverse complement strand
CCTGATGCCCAGGAGCCGCGAAGGCGCCGTCATTCACGATGAAGACCTGGCCATCCGCCGCGTGGTCCGCATGGTGAAGGAACATAAGGTCACGGCCTGTGACGGCAACGACATCGAGATCATCCCGGACTCTATCTGTGTCCACGGAGACAACGTGAAGGCACTGACCTTCGTAACGCAGATCCGCAGCGCCCTCGAGGCCGAAGGGGTGCAGATCGCACCGCTGTCGGAGATCGTGGCGTAGTGAAGAAGCAGCACCTATTGTAAAAACATTTACCGTTTGATGCTTCAGATCAGATGGTTTACGATGATCCACAGGCCGCCGATGCCGACGAAGGCATAGATCACCTTCCCGAACTTGTCGGCGGGGATCCGGTCATGGATGAGCAGGCCCAGGACGGAGCCGGCGCCCATGCCGATCAGGCCCGCGGCGACGAGCGGAAAGTCCGTCACGTCGAGGCGTCCCAGGATCAGACTGATAAACAGGACAACAAAATTATTGACGCAGAGGAATGCCTGGATCGTAGCCAGGTATTCCTTTTTGCTTTTTGTGGCGGGGAGGAGGTACAGCGCGGCGGTGGGCCCGCCGGAGGCAAAGAGCCCGTAGCAGATCCCGCAGATGACGCCGAGAATGGTCCCCGAGAGAACGGTGGGGCGGATATGGATCCTGTTTGAGAATACAAAGAAAAAGATCGAGACCGCGACGAACATGATGCCGAGCATCAGATACATGGCGTCCGAATCTACCTTCGCGGAGAGAAGATTGACGATCCCGCAGATGACGGCCGTGGGGATCAGGAAAGGCAGCATGATGCGCCACCGGATATAGCTGCGGTATTTGACCGAGATCCACAGCGTGCTGATGCTGACCATCAGGATGGAGAGCCCCATCGCTTTGCTGTAGGGCATGAGCAGCGGCAGAAGCCCCATGGTGATCATGGTGGTCCCGAAGCCGAGCGCGCTCTGGATGCAGGAACCTGCGAGTACGGTGAGCATGACATAAAAAAGGACAGTGATCTGCATAAAAGCCTCCTCCTGATATCTGTACTTATTAATAATAAAACCCGGAAAGGATGCCCTTGTCAAGAAAGGACCGATGATTTATAATGTTGCATTATGGATTATTATGCGCTTTGTGCGCAATATCCCCTACGGAGGTTATGTATGATCAGAAGTATGACCGGCTTCGGCCATGGCGAATGCCAGCAGGGGACGAGGAAGTTTACTGTGGAGATTCGGTCCGTCAACCACCGGTACCTGGATATCACCGTGAAGCTTCCCCGCAGGTATTATTCCCTGGAGGCAAATCTGCGGAGCGTTCTCAAGGAATACGTGAACCGCGGAAAGACCGACGTGTACGTCACCTTTGAGGATACGGAGGGGGCAGCCTCTTCCATCCGTTATGACGAAGGCGCCGCAAGGGCGTACCTGGAGCACTATAAGAGCATGTGCGAGACGCTCGGCGTGGAAAACGACGTGACCGCGTCCGTCCTGGGCGCCCGCCCCGAGGTCTTTGTGCAGGAGAACGAGCAGGAGGACTCGGAGGCCGCCTGGCCCGCCATCGAGGAGGCGCTGCGCGCCGCCTGCCGGCAGTTTGTGCAGGCGAGAGAGCGCGAGGGCGAACATTTAAAGAACGACCTGCTCGAAAAGCTGGACGGCATGGTGACCCTGGTCGACGACGTGGAGGAGCGGTATCCGAAGATCATCGAGGAGTACCGGCAGCGCCTGACCGACAAGATCCATGAAACGCTTGGCGACACCTCGATCGACGAGAACAGGATCAATACGGAGATCGTCATCTTTTCGGACAAGATCTGCACCGATGAGGAGACGGTGCGGCTGCGCAGCCACGTCCTGGCAATGAAAAACGAGCTGACCGGCGGAGGCGCCATCGGGCGAAAGCTCGACTTTATCGCGCAGGAGATGAACCGGGAAGCGAACACCATCCTTTCGAAGGCCAATGATCTGCGCACATCGGAGACAGGGATCCTGCTGAAGACCGAGATCGAAAAGATCCGCGAGCAGGTCCAGAACATCGAGTAGAAAAAAGAGCAGGAGGCGCCATGTCCGGTTTTATCAATATCGGCTTTGGAAATCTTGTAAACACAGAGCAGATCGTCGCCGTGGTAAGCCCTGACGGCGCACCGGTCCGCAGGCTGGTCCAGGGGGCCAGGGAGGCGCAGAAGGTGGTGGATGCCACCCAGGGAAGAAAGACGAAATCCGTGATCGTGACCGATTCCGGCTTTGTCATCCTTTCCGCGCTCATCCCCGACACGATCGCCAGAAGGCTTCCGACGGCCGGACCTCTTTTGACCGCAGCACCAGACAGAAGGGAGAGCTTGGAATGATGAGTACTGCAGAGGGTAAACTGGTGGTGGTCTCCGGATTCTCCGGAGTGGGCAAGGGGACGGTCATCGCGTCCCTGCTGGAAACGCATCCGGAGTACGCGCTCTCGGTCTCCGCGACCACGCGGGACCCGCGTGAATACGAGATCGACGGCGTCCATTACCATTTTATTTCGAAGGACCGGTTTGAGCAGATGATCCGGGAGGACGATCTTCTGGAGTACGCGTCCTACCTGAACAATTATTACGGCACGCCGAAGACCTTTGTGACAGACAATATCGCGCAGGGAAGGGACGTGCTGCTCGAGATCGAGATCCAGGGCGCCCGCAAGGTGAAGGCCGCCTGTCCGGACGCGCTGATGCTCTTTGTGATGCCGCCCAGCGCGCAGGTCCTTCGGGAGAGGCTCGTGGGAAGAGGCTCGGAAAAACCGGAGGATGTCGACGCCAGGCTCAGACGCGCGGCAAGGGAAGCCGAGGGCATCGAGGAGTATGACTACATCCTGATCAACGACGATATTGAAGCCTGCGCGGAGCGCATGCACAGCCTGATCCGGGCTTATCATCAGAAGACCTCGTTCCATCTTGATTTTATTCAGGAAGTCAGGAACGATCTTATAAATCTTTGAACCAAAGGAGGAAGATATAAATGCTGCACCCGTCTTACACTGATCTGATGAAAAAAGTAAACAGCAACGTTGAGGAGGGCGAGACGCCCGTCGTCAACAGCCGCTATTCGATCGTGATGGCGACCGCCAAGAGAGCGCGCCAGATCATCGCCGGCGAGACCGCCGCGTCACCGGAGGAGCGCAAGAAACCGCTTTCGACGGCCGTGACCGAGCTTGACGATGGGAAGATCACCATCCTGCCCGACCTTCCGGAGGACGAGCAGGACGATACGATCAGGGCCATCCTGAGGGATGAGGCTGCCCTGCTCGGCGAGACAGTGGAGGAGTTCACCGGCACTGCCAATGAGGAAGAGGAAGGATCCGGAGAAGACGCCGGCGAAGACGCGTCTTCCGGTGAGGAGGAGAATTATGAAGGATGAAGATGGCCAGAGCAGGATTCCTGCCAGCTATGTCGCTGTTTCCGCCGGATATCTGGTGACCGGACTGTTCATCCTTCTGTGGCCGAATATGTCGCTGAACGCTTTTTATACGGTCATCAGCGTGGTCCTGCTCGTGGCGGGCATCACGTATATCCTCATGTTTTTTGTCAAGGACAGGGACAACGTCCTCGGCAACGACCTGGTGTCGGGCGTTATCTACGCGTCCTTCGGCGCGTTTATGCTGCTGCACCCGGATTTTGTGGAGACGGCTTTTCCGTTCTTTGTCGGTGTGCTTTTGATGATCGGCTCGCTCTACGTGCTGCAGAACACCATCGAGATGAGGCGCTTCGGCGCACCGCACTTTAAGCCGTTCCTGATCTTTGTCGTGATCCTGTTCGCGGCGGGAGCCATGCTGGTCTATAAGCCCTTCGGAGGAAAAACGCTGCAGTGCTATATCGGCGCTTCCCTCGCCTATGCAGGCGTCCTGGGCATCATCAGCATCCTTTACCTGAACAAGTATCTGAAGACCCCCGGACCCGGCCCGCACAAAAAGAACGCGAAGGATCCGCAGGGGGCGATCGCGGAAGGACCAAAAGCGGAGGCTCTGATGCCGCCGGCGGACGAGGATGACAAATGAGCGGGGGAAAGGTTTTCTTTGTATCCCTCGGCTGTGACAAGAACCTGACGGATTCGGAAAAGATGCTGGGCCTTCTGTACGCGGACGGCTATTCGGTCGCTGCCTCCGAGGAGGAGGCGGACGTGATCGTCGTCAATACCTGCTGTTTTATCGGAGACGCGAAGGAAGAGAGCATCGGCGCCATCCTCGAGATGAGCGAATACCGCCGGGAGGGACGCTGCCGCGCCCTGATCGTCACGGGATGCCTTGCGCAGCGGTACCGGCAGGAGATCATGGACGAGATCCCGGAGGTCGACGCCGTGATCGGCACCACGGCCTTTGACAGCCTCGGCGAGGTGCTGGACGGGGTCCTGAAAGACGCCGGCGCGCCGCACATCGTAAAACTCGACGATCTCGGCAGGCTTGCGCACCCGAAGGGCCGCAGGATGCTGACGACGGGCGGGCACTACGCCTATCTGAAGATCGCGGAAGGCTGTGACAAGCACTGCACCTACTGCGTCATCCCGCAGGTGCGCGGACCCTACAGGAGCGTCCCCATGGAGGAGCTGCTGGAGGAAGCGCGGCGCCTCGGAAGCGAGGGCGTAAAGGAACTGATCCTTGTGGCGCAGGAGACGACCCTGTACGGCACGGACCTGTACGGGGAAAAGAGCCTGCACAGGCTGCTGGAAGCGCTCTGCGCGATCCCGGAGATCCGGCGCATCCGCATCCTGTACTGCTATCCGGAGGAGATCTATCCGGAGATGGTGCAGGTCATGAAGAAAGAGCCGAAGATCTGCCGCTATCTGGATCTTCCGATCCAGCATTGCAGCGACGATATCCTCCGCAGGATGGGAAGAAAGACCGACAGGGAGAGCCTGGAGGAAATCATATCGATGCTCCGGGAGGAGATCCCGGGCATTGCGCTGCGTACGACGCTGATCACGGGGTTCCCGGGCGAGACGCCCGCGCAGCATGAGGAACTCGTGGATTTTATCGACCGGATGGAGTTCGACCGGCTGGGCGTGTTTACCTACTCACAGGAGGAGGATACGCCGGCGGCCGAAATGCCTGACCAGATCCCGGAGGAAGTCAAGCAGGAGAGGCAGGAAGAACTGATGGCCCTCCAGCAGGAGATCTCCCGGGATCTTAATGAGAGGAAGGTCGGCAGCGTGCTGACCGTGATGGTCGAAGGAAAGGTCTCCGATGAGGAGGATGTCTGGGCAGCCCGCACCGAATTCGACGCCCCCGACGTGGACGGATATGTTTTTATCCGCACCGGGGAGCAGCTGATGAGCGGTGATCTTGCCCGCGTCAGGATCACCGGGGCGGGAGATTACGATCTGACAGGAGTGTTGGAAGATGAAGATGAATACACCGAATAAGCTGACTATTCTCAGAATGTTTCTGGTCCCTGTATTTGTATATTTTATGCTGGGGCCGGTCCCGGGCGGGAATGCCGGAAGGATCATCGCGGGCGTGATCTTTATCGCCGCGAGCCTGACGGATACGCTGGACGGGTATCTCGCGAGAAAGAATAACGAGATCACGGTGTTCGGGAAATTTATGGATCCGCTGGCCGACAAGCTGCTGGTCTGCTCGGCCCTGATCTGCCTGGTGGAACTGCACATCGTGCCCGGATGGATCGTGATCGTGATCATCGGCAGGGAATTCATCATCAGCGGATTCCGCCTTATCGCCGTCGAGAAGGGCATCGTCATTGCCGCGGGCCTCTGGGGCAAGCTCAAGACGATCTCACAGATGGTCATGGTGATCCTGCTTGTGTTCCCGTTTACGGGATTTGTGCACACGCTGGGCCTGATCTTCATGTGGATCGCGCTGGCGCTGACGATCATCTCACTGGTCGACTATATCACGAAGAATAAGAATGTCCTTGAGGAAGTACACTGACCCTGCATGATTATAGGAGGTATGGAATGGATAAGATCATAATGAAGACACCGATCGTAGAGATGGACGGAGATGAGATGACGCGCGTCCTTTGGAAGATGATCAAGGATGAGCTGCTGCTCCCGTTCATTGACCTGAAAACGGAGTACTACGATCTGGGTCTCAAGGAGAGAGATAAAACGGGCGATGAGGTCACCTTCCGGGCGGCCGAGGCAGCGAAGAGACTGGGCGTCGCCGTAAAATGCGCGACGATCACGCCGAACGCGGCGCGCGTCGAGGAGTATGACCTCCATGAGATGTGGAAGAGTCCGAACGGAACGATCCGCGCCATCCTGGACGGGACCGTATTCCGCGCTCCCATCCTTGTAAAGGGGATCGAGCCGAACGTGCGGACCTGGAAAAAGCCGATCACGATCGCGCGTCATGCCTACGGGGATATCTACAGGAACGTTGAGATGGTCGTCGACAGACCCGGAAAGGCCGAGCTTGTCTTTACCGGCCAGGACGGGACCGAGCAGAGGGCGCTGATCCACGAATTCCAGGGCCCGGGCATCCTGCAGGGTGTCCACAACCGCGAAGATTCCATCGAGAGCTTCGCGCGCAGCTGCTTTGAATTTGCCATCGATACGCACCAGGACATCTGGTTCTCCGCGAAGGATACGATCTCCAAGCAGTATGACCATACCTTCAAGGATATCTTCCAGCGGATCTATGAGGAAGAGTACGAAGGCAGGATGAAGGAAGCGGGCATCACCTACTTCTACACCCTGATCGACGACGCGGTCGCCCGCGTCATGAAGTCCGAGGGAGGCTTCATCTGGGCCTGCAAGAATTATGACGGAGACGTGATGAGCGACATGATCTCCTCCGCCTTCGGTTCTCTCGCCATGATGACCTCGGTGCTTGTCTCGCCCGACGGATGCTTCGAGTACGAGGCCGCCCACGGGACGGTGCAGCGCCATTACTACCGCTACCTGAAGGGGGAGGAGACGTCCACGAACCCGGTGGCCACGATCTATGCCTGGACCGGCGCGCTCAGAAAGCGCGGCAGCCTGGACGGCATTCCGGAGCTGGAGACCTTTGCCGACCGGCTCGAGAAGGCGGTCACGGACACCATCGAGAGCGGCATCATGACCGGCGATCTCGCCCGGATGACGCTCATCCCGAATCCGAAGACGGTGACCAGCCTCGCCTTCATCAGGGAGATCAGAAAAAAACTGGAGGCTGCCTGCCTTTAATCGGCAAGCGCCTCCCAGCGTTCATACAGGGCAGCGAGCTCCTGCCCGACGGCAGCCTTTTCCTGCGCGAGCTCGCGGCAGCGGTCCGGATCTGTGTAGATCTCCTCGGAGGAGAGCAGAGCGTCGATCTCGGCGTCTCTCTCCTCGAGGCTCTCGATCCGGGCCTCTGTTTTTTTCAGTTCATTCTGCTGCTTTCGCAGCCTTGCCTGCTCCTCCTTGTTCTTTTCCCATTCTTCCTTTGAGGCGGTCGCCGCGCCGGATGCGGCGCCGGTCTTTTCCGGCTGCGCCGCAAAGGTGCTCTGCAGCTCGGCGCATTTTTCCACGTAGTAGTCGTAGTTCCCCTCGTAGCCGATCAGCCTGCGCCCGTTCAGCTCCAGGATGCGCGTCGCCGTGCGGTTGATGAAGTACCGGTCGTGGGAGACGAAGAAGACGGTCCCGGTGTACTCCGAGAGGGCATCCTCCAGGATCTCCTTCGAGGTGATGTCCAGATGGTTCGTCGGCTCATCGAGGATGAGGAAATTCGCCTCCGAGAGCATCAGGAGGGCGAGGGAGAGCCGGCCGCGCTCACCGCCGGAGAGGTCCCGCACACGCTTGAAAACATCGTCGCCGGTAAAGAGAAAGGCGGCGAGAAGACTGCGGATCTCCCCGTCCGTCATCTGGGGCCGCAGATCGCTCACCTCCTCAAAGAGGGTGCTGTCCGGGTGAAGGATCTGGTGTTCCTGGTCGTAGTAGCCGATCATAACGCCGGTTCCCAGGGTGACGGTCCCTTTGTCCGCGTCCTCAAGGCCGTTGATGATCTTTAAGATGGTCGTCTTTCCGGTCCCGTTGTCGCCGATCAGAGCTACGCGCTCGCCGCGGCGGATATCGATGCCGAGGTCCTCAAACAGCGGCTGGCCGTAGGCCTTCGAGAGGCCCTCCACATGGAGGACGTCCTTCCCGCTGAGCGTGGAGGGGGAGAAGGAGAGGCGGAGCGCCGCGTCGTCCCCGCGGGGACGGTCCAGGCGGTCCATTTTCTCAAGGACCTTCTCACGGCTCTCGGCCCGTTTGATGGATTTCTCCCGGTTGAAGGAGCGGAGCCTTGCGATGACTTCCTCCTGATGGCGGATCTCCTGCTGCTGTTTCATCCAGGCGCGAAGCTGTACCTCGCGCATCTGCTTCTTTTTCTGCGCGTAGGCGGTGTAGCCGCCGGAGAAAGAAAAGACTTCCCCGTGATCGATCTCGATGACCTTCGTCACGACGCGGTCCAGGAAGTAACGGTCGTGGGAGACGATGAGGACGGCGCCGCCGTACCCGGCAAGGTAGTTCTCCAGCCAGGCGACCGAATTCAGGTCCAGGTGGTTCGTGGGCTCATCGAGCAGGATGAGGTCCGGGGAGGAGAGAAGCAGACGCCCCAGGGCGAGGCGGGTCTTCTGACCGCCGGAGAGCGTCTCCGCCTCCCGGTCAAACTCCTCCGGCGAAAAGCCGAGGCCCCGCAGGACGCCCGTGATCTCGCTGCGGGCGCTGTAGCCCCCGATCAGCTCGTAGCGGGCCTGCGCCCTGTGATACTGTTCCATAAGATCTTCAAGCGCTGCGCCGGAGGCGGCCTTCATCTGCGCTTCGAGACCGCGCATGCGCTCCTCCAGCTCGAAGACTTCCCGGCGGGGGCTGGCAGCTTCCTCATAGATCGTCCCGCGGACGGTGAGCATATCCTGCTGCGCAAGATAGCCGACCGTGGCGCCCTTCGGGATCTGCACCTGCCCCTCGTCGGCGGAAAGCTCGCCCATGATGATCTTCAGGAGCGTGGACTTCCCGGCGCCGTTCGGGCCGATCAGCGCTGCCTTCTCATGATCTTCTATATGAAAAGAGGCTCCGCGAAGGACAGGCTCCTCCGCGAAAGCGATGGAAATATTCTGACACGACAGGATCATTTCTTCGTACTCCTCCGATAGACCGTGAATGGTAACTATATTAGCAAAATCCGCAGGAAAAAACAACCCGCGCAATTGACAGTAAAAAATGCGCTCTTTATAATTAGGACTTGAAAAAGCAGGTCATCCTCAGACCGCAAGGAGGTTTTCATGCAGGAAAAACGCATATCTGACGCAGTGGTCAGACGGCTTCCGAGATACTACCGGTATCTGGGAATGCTCCGGGAGGACGGGAGAGACAGGATCTCGTCGGGGGAGCTGAGCCGCATCATGAATCTCACCGCCTCGCAGATCCGTCAGGACCTGAATCTTTTCGGCGGTTTCGGCCAGCAGGGCTACGGATATAACATCGCCAACCTGCAGGAGGAGATCGGAAAGATCCTCGGCCTGGACCGGACCTACTCCATGGTGATCATCGGCGCCGGCAACCTCGGCAGCGCGCTGGCAAGCTATATCCGCTTCCGCGAGAGAGGGATGTTCGTGACGGGCCTTTTTGATATCTCCGCCGCGAAGGTGGGAACCTTCATCGGGGAGAATATGGTGCGGCACACGGACGAGCTGGGAGACTTCCTTGAAAAGAATGCCGTGGATATCGCCGTGCTCACGCTTCCCGCCGAGGGAGCGCGCAGTGTGTTCCCCGTGCTGGAGGAGCACCGGGTCCCGGGGATCTGGAATTTCTCGGCCATCGACCTCCCGGTCAGCGGCGGAATGATCGCGGAGAACGTCAATCTGTCCGAGAGTCTGATGGAGCTGACGTACAGGCTGGGGCACACGGACCAAGCGTAAATACAGAAAGGCTGCGGAATATGAACGAACAGGACAAAGAGATCCGGAGGACGGAGGCCGTTATCCATCTGGACGCCGTTATGCGGAATTTTGAAAATATGCACCGGCTCATCCGGCCGGAGACAAAGATGATCGCCGTTGTAAAGGCGAACGCCTACGGACACGGGGCCGAAAAGATCGCTGAGATGATGGAGCCCGTCTCCTACATCTGGGGCTTTGCGACCGCGACCGTGGAGGAGGCGCTGGAGCTTCGGGAGGCGGGCATTCAAAAGCCCATCCTCATCCTCGGCTACATCTTCCCCCGGGACTATGAGACCGTCGTGAGAGAAGAGATCAGGACCGCCGTCTTTACCATGGATATGGCGGAGGGCCTGTCCGAGGCCGCGCAGAAAGCGGGCCGCAGGGCCCATATCCACATCGCCGTGGACACCGGCATGACGCGGATCGGCGTGCAGGATACGGAAGAGGCCGTTTCCCTGGTCAGCAGGATCGCGGCCCTTCCGGGGATCGATACCGAGGGCATGTTCACGCACTTCGCGAAGGCCGATGAGACGGACAAAGGCTTTACGCATCTTCAGTATGAGCGCTTCACCCGCTTTGCGGATGCCTGCGCGGCGGCCGGCGTAAACATCGCCATGCGGCACTGTTCGAACAGCGCCGGAATCCTCGAGCTTCATGATATGAACCTGGACGCCGTGCGCGCCGGGATCACGATCTACGGGATCTATCCCTCCGATGAGGTAAAGCGGGAGAGCTGCGAGCTCTTTCCCGTGATGGAGTGGAGGAGCCGGATCTCCTGCATCCGCGAGTGCGGGGCGGGCGTCGGCGTAAGCTACGGCGGGACCTTTGTGACGAGCGGCCATACCAGGATCGCGACGATCCCGGTGGGATACGCGGACGGCTATCCGCGGAGCCTCTCAAACCGCGGCAGCGTTCTGATCAGGGGGAAGAGGGCGCCCATCCTCGGCAGGGTCTGCATGGACCAGATGATGGTCGACGTGACGGACATCCCGGAGGCGCGTCCCCACGACAGGGTCATCCTTCTCGGGGCGGACGGGGAAGACGAGATCACCGCGCAGGAGCTCGGAGCTCTCTCCGGGCGTTTCCCGTACGAGCTGGTCTGCGACGTCTCGGCCCGCGTCCCCAGGATCTATCAAGGGATGTGATCCCGGCGGACGGCGCCGGCCCACTGGTCCGCATTCTTGACGGACAGCACAACATATGGTATAATCTTTTAGTTTTGTAAGCGTATATCCCGGCGGCGGAAAGCATCGCCGTCCGGAGAAAAGGAGTTTGATTAAGAACATGGACGACAGTGGTAGTCCGCTTTTGCGGCTGACCGTATTCCTGATCCTGCTTGCGGCGGTGTTCATAATGTCGGCCTTCCGGTCGGCACTTAAGACCGTCGCGGAGAGCATCCTTGAGGAGGAGGCGGAGCAGGGGCGCCCCCGCGCGCGCCGGCTGCAGCAGCTGAAGGACGAGCCTTCCCGGCTTATCCTGGTCTGCAGTCTCCTGTTGGTTTTTTCGGCCGCATTCGGGACGCTTCTTCTGACCGGTATCCGGGGGCTGCCGCCCTGGGGCGCCGCTCTTTGCGCCGCGCTGCTGATCGCCCTTTTCGGATATCAGCTGCCGCTGCTGATCGGACGCCGGTACGCGGAAAGCTTCTGCCTGGTGCTTTTTCCGTTCGCGAATATCCTGCTTACAGTCTTCTTCCCGGCCGCCTTCGCGATCACGTGGGCCGCGCGCGGCATCGCCCGCATTTTCGGTGTGACGAGCGGAGAGATCGAGGAAGAGGTCACCGAGGACGAGATCATCTCCATGGTCAATGAGGGGCATGAGCAGGGCGTCCTCGATGAGCACGAGACGAAGATGATCCGCAATATCTTCGAGCTCGACGAAAAGGAAGCGCACGATATCATGACCCACCGGCGGAACATCCGGGGGATCAGCGGGGACCTCGATCTGCAGGGAGCCATCGCCGCGATGATCGGCGAGCCGAATTCCCGCTTCCCGGTCTACGAGGGGGATATCGACAACATTATCGGCATCCTGCACGTGCGCGACGTCATGGAGTTCCACAACAGGGGCGGCTATGACAACTGGCTTCTGAAGGACATCCCGGACCTTCTGCGCGAAGCGGTCTTCATCCCGGAGACGAGGAGCATCAGCTCCCTGTTCCGCGGCATGCAGGACCAGAAGGTGCAGATGGTGATCGTGGTCGACGAATACGGAGGGACCGCGGGACTTGTCACGATGGAGGATATCCTCGAGGAGATCGTGGGCAATATCCTCGATGAATATGACCGGGATGAGAATATGATCCTCCCGCAGGAGGACGGCACCTTCATCCTGGACGGGCTGACGCCCCTCGACGAGGCGGCGGAGGCGCTGGACACCGATTTCGGCGGCGGGGATTACGATACCCTGAACGGCTATCTGATCGACAAGCTCGAGCACATCCCCGGACCGGAGGATACAGGCGCAAAGGTACATGACCGGCAGTATGAATATACCATCCTGCAGGTGGAAGATAAGATGATCAGGCGCGTGCGCGCCGCGGCGGTGAGCGAAGGATCCGGCGAAGAGGCCGGCCCCGGCGAACCCGAAGAGAACAACGAAAAGGAGAAATGACATGTCCGGACATTCCAAATTTGCAAATATCAAGCACAAAAAAGAAAAGAACGACGCCGCGAAGGGCAAGATCTTTACGATCATCGGCCGTGAGATCGCGATCGCCGTCAAGGAGGGAGGCCCGGATCCGGCCAACAACAGCAAGCTCCGCGACGTGATCGCCAAGGCGAAGGCCAACAACATGCCGAACGATACGATCGACCGCGGCATTAAGAAGGCGGCCGGCGATCTCGGCTCCGTGAACTATGAGCACGTGACCTACGAAGGCTACGGCCCGGCGGGCGTAGCCATTATCGTTGAGGCACTGACTGACAACAAGAACCGCACGGCGGCGAACATCCGCAGCGCCTTCACAAAGGGCGGCGGAAGCATCGGCACCCCCGGATGCGTATCCTACGGCTTCTCTTCCAAGGGACAGATCCTTATCGACCGCGAAGAGTGCGAAATGGATCCCGATGATCTGATGATGCTGGCGCTGGATGCCGGCGCTGAGGATTTCACCGATTCAGAGGACAGCTTTGAGATCCTGACCGCTCCGGAAGACCTCGGCAGCGTCCGTACGGCGCTGGAAGAGGCGGGCATCCCGATGGCCTCCGCGGAGGAGACGATGATCCCGCAGACCACCGTAAAGGTGACCGATGAGGGCGCGCTCAAACAGCTGAACCGCACGCTGGATATGCTGGACGAGGATGATGACGTGCAGGCTGTCTATACCAATCTGGAGGATTAATGAATGAATCCCTATCTGACTGCAGTAGAGGGACTGCGGGACATGCTTTCCGCGATGAACGGTCCTGTCGTTGAGTTTAAAAGGGACAAGTACCAGAAATCCTTTGATCAGGCGTACATAGGGGCCGTTCCCGTCCTTGATGCCGTCGAACAGCTCTACAATACGGTGCTTGAGCCGGATGCCATGATCGCGAACATGGCTGCCGCCATCGTCGGCGAAGCCAAAGAGCGGATCGGCAAAGAAAAGAAGAATTACAGGAAGGACCAGGTCCTCCTTGATCTCAATATGACGATGGTCATCTTTGTCTTCCCCGCGATTTTAAGATACGGCGGAAACAGCTCGAGACCGCTGACCGACGCGATCCTCGCGGCATGGAAGGAAGCCTTCCCGAAGACGAACCTGCAGGCCGCGGAGTTCGAGTATATCAACAAGGGCTTCCACAGGAAGTTCTGTTATATCACGACGGCCGTCTGCGAGACCCTCGGCCGCGGCGACGACTGCTATGAGCTGCAGCTGTTCCGCAGCTACCGGGATGACTACCTTCAGAAGGCCCCCGGCGGGGAGGCGCAGATCCTGGATTACTATGATATCGCGCCGACCATTGTCAAGCATATTTCCGGGACCGGCTGCAGCGAGGAGATCTATCAGGATGTCTGGGACACCTATCTTTCTCCCTGCGTCCGCCTGATCGAGGACGGAGAGCTGGAGGAATGCCGCGACACGTACACGCGCATGGTCGCTGATCTGAAAGACAAATATTTTTTCCTGTAAACGGCAAACGCTGACCGCAGAAGGAGGCATCCATGACCCTATTGCAGTCGATATTCCTGGGAGCGCTCCAGGGCCTTACCGAATTTCTTCCGGTGAGCAGCTCCGGGCACCTGGCGATCGCGCAGAATCTGTTCCATATCAATGCCGAGAGCAGCATCCTTTTTGATGTTCTGCTTCACTTTGCGACGCTGATCGTTGTCTTCATCGTCTACTGGAGGGATATCTGGAAGCTGATCGTTGAAGCCTTCCGGATGCTGGGAGACGTTTTTTACAACTTCGGCCTCTGGCTGGCAGGGAGAAAGGAAGGAAGAAAACTGCGCTACCGCAGGATCGTCCGTTCCAATTACCGCAAGTTCGTTCTTCTGCTGATCGTGTCCACCATCCCGACCGCGATCATGGGCTATCTCGGAAGACATCTCGTCGAGAGGGCTTCGCAGACGCTGGTCGTTCCGGGCATCTGTCTTCTGATCACGGGCGTGCTTCTGCTGATCGCGGACAGCGCGGAAGACTGCACAAAGATCCCGAAGGACATCACCTATACCGAGGCCGGTGTCATCGGCGTCGCGCAGGGCTTTGCCACGCTTCCCGGGCTTTCAAGGTCCGGTTCGACGATCACCGCCTGTCTGATGTGCGGATTTGACCGCAGGTTTGCCGTCAAGTATTCGTTCATTCTCTCCATTCCCGCCATCCTGGGCGCGACCGTCCTGGAGCTCGGCGAACTGGGAGGGGAGACGCTCGGCGGCGGTATGGCACTGAACTGCATCGCCGGAATGATCACGGCCGCCCTTGTCGGCTATGTCTGCATCAAGAGCATGCTGGTGATCGTAAAGAACAGGAAATTCAAGTATTTTGCTTATTATTGTTTTGCCATAGGCCTTATCGCGATCGTCGGAGCGATCGTGATCTGAACAATGGGGAGAAGGGACGGCAGTCTGGAAAGCAGGGAGAGATAAATGCCGACAAATAATAAGGGAAAGTCTTCGGGCTCCCGTTCGAAGACGACAGCAAAGAACAGCAGCAGCGGCCGCAGAACCAATTCTGCGGCCGCCTCATCCAGGAGCAGGAGTACTTCGTCCGGCCGGAAGACGACGGCAAAGTCCGGCTCCGGAAAGAGAACGGGCAGCAAGTCTTCCGCAAAGAGAAAGACGACTGCACAGCAGAACAGAAGAATCGAAGAATACCGCAATCCGATGGTGGGCTCTGAGGTCGTCCTCTGGGTCATCGTCTGCCTTGCGGCTCTTGTTTTTATAAGCTTCGCCGGCATGGGAGGACAGTTCGGCGCCACGATCCGCAATATCTTCTTCGGGACCTTCGGCGTTCTTGCCTATATCGTTCCCTTCTTTGTGTTCGGCATCGCGGTCTATCTGACCGTGACCGGGGGCAGCAAAGGGGCGGTCAGGAGGACGGTCTGGCTCTGCATTCTTTTCATCCTGTTCTGCGGGCTGATGCAGATGGCGCTTCTCGGCTGGTCCGGAAGGTCATCCCTGTCTGATTACTATAAGGCGTGCGCCTACTACAGGACCGGAGGGGGAATCATCGGAGGACTCCTTGTGACCGCGCTCTGTCCTCTGTTCGGCAAAGTCGGCGCCTGCATCGTGATGGGGATCGCGGCGATCATCTGCATCGTTGTGATCTCACAGAAGGCGATCATCGCCACCTTCGGCGAGCAGCGCGGTGAGGCTGCCCGCATGCGGATCATCGCCGCTCAGATGCGCCGGGAGGCGGAAGCGACGCGGGGGAGGTATGTGCAGGAAAACCCCAGGGCGGACGGGCCGCAGGATACGGAGTCCTATGCGGACGACGTACCCCTGAACGACTTTAAGCTTGAAAGAAGAAAACGCAGGCCGGCAGCGGAGCAGCCCACGGTCTTTACCCTGGAGCCGGAGCCCGCAGGAGAGCCCGCAGGGGGCGCGAAGTCTGCCGCAGCCCGCGGGGCCGGAAAGAGCGGACAGGCACCGGCAGAGGCGCCTGCAGCGCAGCCTGTTCCCGAGGTCCCAGCGTTTACGATCACAAGAGCCGACGAGCCTTCGTCCGAGTGGGAGGATTCCTCCTTTGTGGAAGAGGACGGTCCCTCCCCGGAGGAGCTGCTTCGGCGCGCGAATCAGCCGGTGGAAAAGAAGGCGTCCCAGGGAGATAAAGCCTCCGGGGGCAGAGGCGCTGCCGCCGCGGACGCAAAGAAGACCGGCTCCGGGAAGGCTTCCGCCGCGGAAGCTGAGGAGAGCGGCGAGGATGTTGAGGAGGAGATCAATGAGGCGGCCGCCGAGACGCGCGCCTATGTATTTCCGCCGATCGACCTTTTGAGCGCGCCCTCCGGGCCGCGGAAGGGTCCCAGCACAGAGGATCTTCGCGAAACGGCCGCGCAGCTGCAGCAGGTCCTTGAGACCTTCGGCGTGAAGGCGACGGTGACGAACGTCACCTGCGGCCCCAGCGTTACGCGGTATGAGCTGATCCCCGATCAGGGCGTCCGCGTGAACCGGATCGTCGCTCTTTCAAATGATATCAAGCTGAGCCTTGCGGCGCAGGATATCCGCATTCAGGCACCGATCCCCGGAAAATCCGCGATCGGCATCGAGATCCCGAACAAGGAGACCTCAAAGGTCTACGTCCGGGAGCTGCTCGAGTCGGAGGCATTCCGCACGAACCCCTCCGCGCTCGCCTACGTGGTGGGTAAGGACATCGGCGGAAAGATCATCGTCTCCGATATCTCGAAAATGCCGCACCTTCTGATCGCCGGCGCGACCGGGTCCGGCAAATCTGTCTTTATCAACACGCTCATCATGAGCATCCTGTATCACGCATCGCCGCAGGACGTAAGGCTGATCATGATCGACCCGAAGGTCGTTGAGCTGAGCGTCTACAACGGGATCCCGCATCTGCTCATCCCGGTGGTGACAGATCCGAAGAAGGCGGCCGGCGCCCTCAACTGGGGCGTCGCCGAGATGATGAAGAGGTACGACCTCTTCGCGAAGGCAGGCGTAAGAGATCTGCGCGGCTACAACGCGAAGATGGAAGAGCTTGAAAAGGAATATGAAGCTGCCGTGGCAGCCGGCACCGCCGAGGGCGAGCGGCCCGTGAAGCTCCAGCAGATCGTCATCATCGTCGACGAGCTGGCGGACCTTATGATGGTCGCCTCCGGTGAGGTCGAGGACGCGATCGTGCGGCTGACGCAGCTTGCGCGCGCGGCAGGCGTCCACCTGGTCATCGCCACGCAGAGGCCTTCCGTTGACGTTATCACGGGCCTGATCAAGGCGAACATCCCGAGCAGGATCGCCTTCATGGTCTCCTCCGCGGTCGACTCGAGGACCATCCTCGATATGAGCGGCGCGGAGAAGCTCCTCGGCAACGGGGATATGCTCTTCTCCCCGCAGAACTACAAAGTCCCCGCCCGTGTGCAGGGCGCCTTTGTCAGCGATGAGGAGGTCGCCGAGGTCGTTGCCGCCATCCGGGAGCAGAACCCCGACGAGCATTACGCGGCCCGCATGGAGAAGAACCTCACGGAAGTGGATAAGTCC
>CAJOLD010000031.1 GCA_905235435.1 uncultured Lachnospiraceae bacterium | reverse complement strand
AACGGTCCCGTCCCCGAAGGGCCATACGCCGATGGCGATATACCCGCAGAGCACGGAAAGCGCGGTGACGCAAAAACCGAGAATAAACGCCTTCATCGGCCTTCTGCCGTCCGCGTCCCGCTCTTCCGATCTCTTCCTGACCTGATCTTTCTGCACGCTGCAATTCCTTTCCTGCCGGGCGCCCATATAAGCGCCCCGCCTACTTCACTTCGATCTGCCGCCCCAGGAAGAAGGAATAAAGGAGCATCTCCTTTACCCGCTGCCCGGTCAGCCTCTCAAGCGCTTCCCGGTAAAGCGAAAGCTGCACCCTGTACCTGCCAACGAGGATGCTCTCGTCTCCCCCCGGGAGATAGTCTGTTTTATAGTCGAGAAGGACGATCCCGTCATCCTCCGCGAAATAGGCATCGATGATGCCCTGCACCAGCACTTCCTCATCGCCCGGCCACTCGGGCCGGATCCGGGAAGCGGGAACGCCCAGCGTAAAGGGCTGCTCTCTTACGAGCGTCCCCCTCCTGTCCGCCTCGCGCATGCGCCCGGCAAGCGGAGAGTCAAGGAACGTCCGTACCTTTTCCCTGTCGATAAGTGAAAGCACATCATTCTGGATTTTACCACACATAAGGAGGCTTTCCAACACAGAATCGAGAAAGTCGCCGGAAGGCGCCGCCGAAAAGTCGATCACTTCCATGACGCGGTGCATCGCCGTGCCCCTTGCGGCGCCGCCGCCCGCCTTCTCCTCCTGCCCGCCGATAAACTTCGGAACGAGCGGGACCGGGACCGGATCGGGGAACAGAAGCTCCGCCCCCTCCTCCCCTGCCGCCTCCTCGATGGCGGCGTGCTTGATCTCGGAGACCGAGACCTTTCCGGGGATCTTCGCGGCAAGGCCGTGCGGCATCTCGCGCGAGAGCAGAAAGCGCATGCGCTCTGCCGTCTCCGGGTCCGTAAAGGGCTCTGCGGCCTCCCCCGCCCGCTTCAGGGCGTCATGCAGACGGCCCGCGTCATGGGCGGCCGCCTTCTTGGGCGCGTCCGGATTCTCCGGTGCCGCTTCGGACAGCCGGAAGATCCCTCTCCTGCTGCCGGCAAGGACCGGCGGCATGAGCCAGTCGAGGAAGGTGCCGGCGGCGGAAAGCTCCGAGTAGGAGAGCTTCTCCTTCAGGGACTGCTCCTCCCAGCGCTCCGCCTTTTTGGGGGACACTTTGGACGTCCCGATCATGACGAGCTTCTCTTTCGCCCTTGTCATCGCGACGTAGAGCACACGGAGCTCCTCCCCCAGACTCTCGTCCAGGATCCTGCTCCCGATCACGCTCTTTGAGAGCAGCGGGGTCTTCACCCGAAGCTCAGGGTCGCGCAGATCAAAGCCGAGCCCCAGCTCGTGGTGCATCGCGATCTTCCCGTACGCGTCACTGCGGTTAAAGCTCTTTCCGAGCCCGCAGATCAAAACGACCGGGAACTCCAGGCCCTTGCTCTTGTGGATGCTCATGAGGCGGACCGTCTCGCCGGCATCCTCCGCCGGCGGGGCCTCCCCGTAATCCACCTCGTAGCGCTTTAAAAGCTCAATATAGCGGATGAACTGGTAGAGCCCGCTGTAGCTGCCCTTCTCAAACTCCGCGGCCTTCTCCGTGAGCATCTCGAGATTCGCGCGCCGCACGGCGCCGCCGGGAAGGGCGGACGCGTAGTCCAGATAGCCCGTCTCATCGAAGATGATCCAGAGAAGACGGTCCACGGGCGTGTAGGGGACAAGCTCCCGCAGCCTTAAAACAAGGTCAAAGAAGGCGGAGAGCTTTTCCGCCGGGAAAGCTCCTCCCTTCTCCATCGCCAGCATGCAGCAGGTATACAGGTCGTCCTCCGGGGCGCCCGCGCAGCGGATCTGCGCCAGCTCGCCGTCCGTAAACGATCCGATCGGTGAGCGCAGGGAAGCCGCGAGCGGGATATCCTGCCTGGGGTTGTCGAGGACCTGCAGGAAGGAAAGAATCGTGCGGATCTCCATCGCGGAAAAATACCCGGCGCCGCTGCCGGAGTAAACGGGGATCCCCTCCTGCGTAAATACGTCCGTGAAGGGCTGCGCCCAGCCGCTCACGGTGCGAAGCAGCACCGCGATATCGCCGTATCCCGCCGGCCGCACGGCCCCTGCCGCGCCGTCCCATACGGGCAGCGTCCCCACGATCTGCCTGATCTTCCGCGCCGCGGCAAGGGCCTCGGCCCGCTTAAGGTCAAGGTTCTCCAGCGATTCGTCTTCGCCGCTTCCGCCCTCTTCGCCTTCGCCCGCATCCTGGGGCGCCGCGGCATCCTCCGCGGCCTGCGAAGGATCGATCAGGATCACTTCCGGGACATAGTCGTCCGCCTTCTCCGGCTCCGGATAGGACGCGCCGGGATAGAGGGCGGCGTCCTCATCGTAATCGATCCCGCCGAGCGCCGGCGTCATGACTTTATCAAAAACAAAGTTGACGGCATCGAGGACCTGCGTCCTGCTGCGGAAATTGCTGCGCAGATGGATGCACCTTCCGGTGCCCTCCTCCCTGTATGCCCGGTATTTTTCGAGAAAGATCTCCGGCCGCGCGAGGCGGAAGCGGTAGATGCTCTGCTTGACGTCGCCCACCATGAACCGGTCGGCGCCCCCGCCGGTGCGGGATACGGACCAGAGGAGCAGCTCCTGCACCAGGTTGCTGTCCTGGTACTCGTCGATCATGACCTCCTCATAGTACCGCCTGAGGGCAAGCGCAGACGCTGTGGGCGCCGGCCCGTCCTCCCCAAAGTCCACGAGGATCTCCATCGCGAAGTGCTCCAGGTCGCCGAAATCCGCCAGATTCTTTTCTCTCTTTTTCTTTTCGAAGGCTTCGCCGAACCGGTCCGCCAGATCTATAAGCGCCCGAGCGGGCGCGGCTGCCGCGGCGAGATCCTCCAGGATCTTCTCCTCGGGCTCGTAGAAATATTTTTCTCTGAGGCTCCCGATCTCTTTTTTGACCGCGTCCCGGATCTCCTTCACCTTCGCCTTCTTTTCCGGGGAGACGCCGTCGTCCTTTCCCCGGCCGAGGGTCTTAAATTTCACGCCGTCCGCCAGGACCTTGGCGTAATCGGCATAGGACGCGCAGCCTGCCAGGTCCTCCAGAAGCTGAAGGTCCGAGGCGATGGCGTCCTCATAAAAAAAGGGCCCGTCCGCATCCTGCGAAAGCCGCAGCATTTCTTCCGTTTTTTCTTTGAGGTCCAGGATCCGGACGCGCAGCCTGCCGCAGATCTCCCGCATCCAGGGATGCTCCCCTGCGTCTTCCTGCCCCGCCTGCTCATAGAGGGCGGCGCACATCCCGCGCCACTTTGCAGGCTGCGGATCCGCCAGAGAGTATTCATAGACCTCCAGCAGGGCGTCCTCCAGTCCCGCGTCGGAGGTCTTCCCCTCGGCGAACATCTCGGAGAGCGCAAGAAAATCCGGGTCCGCTTTTGAGTAGGCTTCCTCGATCACCTCGCCGGCCACGTCCCGCGCCAGCAGGCTCCGCTCCCCCTCGTCGGGAATGCGGAAATCCGGCTCCAGGGGAGACCGGCTGCTGTTGCTCCGTATGACCTCAGAAGCTGTGGATCGTCATGATCGACGCGTGGTGGATGAGCACTGCCTGCCGCTGCAGGTGGGCGTTCTCCGGATCCTCCTCCAGGCGCGCCTCCAGGGCGGCGCTGATGCGCTCCCGCATCTGCGCGGCGGCGGCGTTCGTAAAGGTCACCACCAGCAGGCGGTCGATATCGACGGGGCGCGCCGGATCGGTGATCTTTGTGAGGATCCTCTCCACCAGCACGGCCGTCTTGCCGGAGCCGGCGGCCGCCGAGAGCAGCAGGTCGCTGCCCGAAGAGACGATCGCGCTCTTCTGCTCCTCAGTCCACTGCATCCCCATCGGTTCCTCCCTCTTTCGTTCCTTCCTGTTTCTTGATCCTGTCAAACAGATCGTCCCGCGTAAGCTCGCCGAGCTCTCTGTACTCCATCCCCGGGATCCGCCGGTCAAAGCCGCAGACCGCCCGGTAGGCGCACCAGTCGCAGGCCGTCTTCTTCTTTCTCCTGTACGGGGAGACGGCCGTCTCTCCCTGAAGGATGCGGCTCCCGAGCTGCAGGACCTTTCTGTCCGCAAAGCTTCCCATCATGGCAAGCTCATCCCTGCCCGCGGCCCTGGACGACTTTGAAAGCGTTCCGTCCTTATTCATCGAGGCCGGGATAAAGGGCGATCCTCCCGCGCCGCCGCGGGTGGAAAGATCCCTGTCCAGCATCGTGACCACTTCCGGATCCCGGCAGATGAGGCCGTCGGGACGAAGCGCCTTCAGAATAGCCGTTTCAACGTCCTGACAGCCCGCGTCCGCGAACGGATCCTGCAGATGATAGTAGAAGATCCCGGCCGGCACGGCCGTCTTCCCCGGGCGCAGGGATTCTTCGGTCAAAAGCGCCGCCCCCAGATAGACCGGCAGCTGGAGCTGCAGGCCGTAGTAAAGGTCTGTCGGATCCAGTTTTGTCCCGCCGGATTTATAGTCCACGACCTTGACGAAGACCTCCCCGTCCTTCTCGTACACGTCGATCCTGTCGATCCGGCCCGTAAGACGCATGCCGCCGCCCTCCGCCTCCGGAAGGAAGCCGTCAAAGCGCACCTCGCTCCCGTCAGGCTCAAAGTCGCCGGCCTGAAGCTGCTGCTGCAGGGCCCAGGCCGTCCGCTGCAGGATCCTCCGGATCCTGACCGCCGTATAGCTGCTGCGGCCGGTGTCAAAGAAGACCTCCCTGCCCTGCGCCTGCAGGGCCGCTTCGGCGGCCTCCTCCATCCACTCCTCCCGGAGCGCGTCCGGAAGCGTATGCCAGGTGTAGTCATCGCTCGCCGCGATCCTCCCGGAGAACCGCTCGAGCGCGTCGTGAAAGACGCTGCCGACGTCCGCCGGATCCACCGTAAAGATCTTCCTCTCGCGCAGCCTGAGCCCATAGCCGGCAAAATGCGCGAAGGGACAGGCGGCAAAGCCTTCGATCCTCGTGATGCTGCTCACAGGCGAGCTGCCGTAGAGAAGGGGCGCCGTCCCCGCGGGAAGCTGTCCGCTCCCCCGGCCGATAAAGGCCCCGTCCAGAATGCGCAGCGCGCGGGATCGGTATGCATCGAACCTGAGGTAATAGCGCAGAAGCTCCGTGATCTGCGCGGAATCCTCCGCGGAAAGCTCCCCCGCCCGCATCAGGCGAAGGCCTCTTGCGAGCACCGGGAACCCCATCTGCGGGGAAAGTGCCCTGCTGACCCCTCTCTCCTCCCTGTCCGCGTCTGTGACGGTCAGATCCGGGAAGAGCTTTTTCATCGTTCCGATCAGATAGGAGGGCGCCGACTGCGCGCCGTCGCTCCCGCTTCTGCTGTAGGAGATCCGGAGGCGTTCCGAAGGCTTCGTGAGCAGAAGATAGAGATAGAACTGCGAGATCGCGCTGTTTTCCCGCGCCGTGGGCGCAAGCTCTATGCCGGTGCTCTTCAAATATTCCCTCTCCATATCGGAGACCAGCCCGCTGCCCGAATCCGAGGCGGGCACAAAGCCGTCGTTGACGCCGAGGAAAAACAGGACCCGGATGGGCGCAAGCCTGGTCCTCTCCACGTCTCCCACCTGTACGCGGTCGAGCCCCGGGGGGATCATGCCGATCCTCGCCTCCGCAAGGCCGGCCTCAAAGATGTCCGCGAACTCCCCGGGATCCATCTCCTCTTCGCCGATCAGCTCCGCGGTCTCTTCGAGGATGCGGATGATCACCGGGTAGACCTGCGCGTATTCGGACACATGCTCGTCCTCCCCGCGCGCCTCGAACATCTCCTTCATCTCCGCGAGCTTTTCCTGCATGCCGGTGCGCACGAGAAGGTCATAGAGGATCCGCGCCCACTCTTCGGCCTTTGCCTTATCCCGCGCGGCCTGCCCCGCCCAGGAGCCCATCAGCTCCATGAAAGCGGCGCGGCTCTCCTCGGCGCGCGCATCGTCAAAGGGCTTCTCCCATCTCCTCCTGCCGCGGATCCCCCGCGCCATGCACCAGTTCTCCAGATAGTCGGTCTCCTCGCGGGAGATCCCGGTAAGGCCCGTCCGAAGAATGCGGAAGACGCTGCCCTGGGAAAAATCCTCCCTGACCATCTGCAGGGCGCCGCGGATGAGCTCCAGGCAGGGGTTCAGCCGCAGCTCTTTTCTGCTGTCGATAAAGTAAGGGATGCGGCTCTCGTCGAAGATCCGCCGGATCTCCCGCTCATAGACCTCCGGGCTGCCCGTGATGACGGCGATCTCCCGGCACCTGATTCCCTCCTCCGCGGTAAGGCCAAGGATGCGGCGCGCGGTCTCGCGGACCTCCGCCGCGGGATTTGCCGCGCTGATCAGGACGATCTCATCTTCCCGGCCCGCTGCATGGCCTGCGCCGGCGCGCCTTCCGTACCGGAAGATCCTCTTTTCGATCTGCGCGATCCGGCTTCCCTCGGTAAAACGCGGTGCCGGCTCCGGCATCACGACCGGCGGCAGCACTTCGCACCCGGTCTCCGCGGCGATATCGAGGAGGGTCCGGATGGTCCTGCGGCTCAGGGAAAAGACCTCGTGGGCGCCCGGCCCGTCCGTAAGCGGCTCATCCGCGGGGATGGTCACCGCGGCGCGCACGGAGGGCGAGAGGGCAAAGATCTGCCGGAGCACCTTCCGCTGCTGCGGCGTAAATCCCGTAAATCCGTCCAGCACAAAATGGCTCTCCCTGATGATGGCAGAGCGCGAAGCTTCCCCGGCGAGAAGGTCGAGGACCTCCTCCGCCGTGATATAGCGGTCTTTGCAGAATTCCCGAAACGACGCGTAGAGGACGCGGATGTCCTCCAGCTTTTCTTTCAGCTGGTCCTGCCCTTCGCAGGCAAGGATCATCCGGTCCATATCCTCCGGGGTGATGTCATACTGGGTAAATTCAGACAGGACAGACTTGACCTGGGAGACCGTCCCCGGCCTGCGCACGCGGTTTTTCAGTACGCCGAGGTCCTCCGCGCAAAGTCCGGCCACCCTGCGCAGCAGCAGGTTCTTGCCGGTCTCCGTGAGGACCGGGGCCTGCCCCGCGCCGGTCTCCTCCAGCACGCGCCAGGCAAGGCGCGCAAAGCTGAGCACGTCAATATTTAAAATGCCGTGAGCAGGATGCAGACGCACCAGCTCCTGCTGGGTCTGCATCGAAAACTGCTCCGGCACTAAGATGACATATCTGTTTTCCGGGTGCGCGAGCGCCTCCCGGATCACGCTGCAGAAAAGCCGGTGAGATTTCCCGCTGCCGGAACCTCCCGTGTACAGCTGAAATGACATACCGCTCCCTTCCTCAGTAAAGCTGGTACCCGTTCGGGTCCGCTTCGTACTCACATTCCTTGAGCAGGCGGATGTTCGCCTGTTCAAACTCGTTGAACATATCCTCGGAGAACTGCTGCGCGGGGATCATCGGGATATACCAGCTCCGCGTGGAGAAATAATCCCTCAGCTCCTGGGACTGGAAGATGCAGCCCCTGCGCGCGTAGATCTCGTTTCTGGCGTAATTGATCTGCTGGAGGGAGAGCCTCATGATCTCCTCCCTGGTCAGGTACCGGATGTTGCTGTCCATGAAGATGTAGCCGCTCTCTTCGACCAGCGGCTGTCCGGACGCCGCATAGGATCCGACGTCGCTGTAGGTGTACCCCGGCTGGTCCGTAAGGTACTCCGACCCGTTCCTCGCGGTCTCCTCGTCATACAGGGCCCGGTAGTTCGCCTTCTCCCACTCATTGAGCGCGTCCTCCGGGAAATCCTCGGGGAGGATCTGGCCCCAGTACCAGTTCTTCTGGTCAAAGAAGTCCTGCAGTTCCATGGAATAGAACAGAACGCCGTGGCGCGCGAGGATCTCGCTCCTCGCGTAGCAGAGCTCCTGCACGCTTAAGGCGCCGATCTCGTCTTTCGTCAGGACCATCTGGTCGCTGCCGTAAAAGACATAGCTGTCCGGATCGGTATAGTAGGGGTCGGTCTGCTCCCCGGCCGACTGCTCCCCGAGAAGATAGTCGTAGACCGGCTGATGGGACCAGCCGTCCGCATCCGTCGTGTACGTCCCCAGCGCTTCCTCCGCGTCAAGGAGGAGCCGGACGTTTGCCTGCTCGATCTGGCTCAGATTATCATTGGAGAACTGGTCGGGCGAATAGAGCGGCGTGTACCAGAACTGTCCGTCAAAGTACGTCTGCAGCTCATCGGACAGGAAGGTCCTGCCGTTTCGCGCGAAGATCTCGTTCCTCGCGTAGCACAGAAGCTGCGCACTGAGGCCCTGAAGATCCGCGTCCGTAAGATACGTCTGGGCGCTCTGCGGGAAAATAAAGCCGTAGACCTGCTCCGCGGGCGCGCGAAGCGCGGGGAGCAGGACCAAAGACAGCAAAAAGGCAGACAAAAAGAGTCCTGCCGCCTTTGCCCGGCCCCTGCCGGGCCTGTCCGGTCCGAAAACTTTTTTCATCTGCCTCTTCCTTTCTGCAATAGACCTGCTGCCGTCACTGCCTGCCGCGAAGCTGCGCGAGCCTGCTCTGCACCTGCTCCATCAGATGTTCATATTTCGCGAGTTTTTCCCGTTCCTCCTCGATCTTGGCAGCCGGCGCGCGGCTGATAAATTTCTCGTTGCCGAGCATGCCGTTCGAACGGGCAAGCTCGCCCTTCAGGCGCTTCTCCTCGTTCTCGAGCCGTTCGATCTCTTTGCCGATGTCGACAAGGTCGTCGAGCGGCATGCAGATCTGGGCGCCGTGGATGAGGGCCGAGACAGCGTCATCCGCGATCCCCTCCCGGTCTCCGCGGACCAGGACCTCTCCCGCGTTCGCGAGGGAGGCAAAGATCGCCCGGCCGTCCTCAAAGACTCTGCGGATCTTTTCATCCGGGGATACCACGTACACCGTGACCTTGCGGGACGGCGGCACGTTCATATCCGTGCGCGTGTTGCGGACGCCGCGGACGGCATCCTTGATGATGCTGACAGCCTCCTCGTCCTCCTCAAAGATCCACGCCGGATCGCAGACCGGCCAGGAAGAGACCATGATCGACTCCTCCTCCGACTGCAGCGTGCAGAAGATCTCCTCGGAAACGAAGGGCATGAAGGGATGGAGGAGCCTGAGCGCGTCGATGAGCACCTTCCGCAGCGTCCAGAGGGCTGCGCCCCTGGTGCTGTCCTGCTCGTCGCGGAGCCTCGGCTTTACCATCTCGATATACCAGTCGCAGAACTCGTCCCAGATAAAATCATAGACCTTCTGGACGGCGATGCCAAGCTCGAACCGGTCCATGTTTTCGGTGACCTCGGCGGCAAGCCGGTTCACCTTTGTCAGGATCCAGCGGTCCGTGGCGGTCAGTTCCTCCGGGGAGACCGTCTCCGGGATCCCGGCCTTCTCGAGATTCATCATGATGAACCTGGAGGCGTTCCATACCTTGTTGGCGAAGTTCCTGGAGGCTTCGACGCGCTCATAGTAGAAGCGCATATCGTTGCCGGGGGCATTGCCCGTGACCAGCGTCAGGCGCAGCGCGTCGGCGCCGTACTTGTCGATGATCTCCAGCGGGTCGATGCCGTTGCCCAGGGATTTGCTCATCTTTCTGCCCTGCGAATCGCGGACAAGGCCGTGGATCAGCACATGCTTGAACGGCGATTTGCCCATCATCTCAAGGGATGAGAAGACCATGCGGATGACCCAGAAGATGATGATATCATACCCGGTGACCAGCACGTCCGTCGGGAAGAAATAGCCGAGCTCCGGCGTCTCATCCGGCCAGCCGAGCGTGGAGAACGGCCAGAGTGCCGATGAGAACCAGGTGTCCAGAGAATCCTCGTCCTGATGCAGATGCGCGCTCCCGCACTTCGGGCAGATCTTCGGCGCGCCGCCGCGTTTGACGGTGATCTCGCCGCAGTCGTCGCAGTACCAGGCCGGGATCCGGTGTCCCCACCAGAGCTGTCTGGAAATGCACCAGTCCCTGATGTTCTCCAGCCAGTGGGTGTACGTCTTTTCAAAACGCTCGGGAACGAAATTCAGATCTTCCGTCTTGACGACCTCGAGGGAGGCCTCCGCCATCTCCTTCATGCGGACGAACCACTGCGGTTTGATCATGGGCTCGACCGTGGTATGGCACCGGTCGTGCGTGCCGACGGCGTGGGTGTGCGGAACGACCTTGACCAGAAGGCCCAGTCTCTCGAGATCCTCCACGATCACGCGGCGGGCCTCATAGCGGTCCATCCCCGCGTACTTGCCGCAGTTCTCATTCAGCGTGGCGTCGTCGTTGAGGATATTGATCTCCTCAAGATCGTGGCGCCTGCCGACCTCAAAGTCGTTCGGGTCGTGGGCCGGGGTGATCTTCACGCAGCCGGTCCCGAATTCCATATCGACATACTCGTCCGCGATGACCGGGATCTGTCTGCCGGTCAGCGGCAGCTCCAGCATCTTTCCGACAATGTCCGTATAGCGCTCGTCCTTCGGGTTGACGGCGACGGCGGTATCGCCCAGCAGTGTCTCGGGCCTGGTCGTCGCGATCTCCACGAAGCGGCCCTCCTCGCCGACGACCGGATAGTTGATATGCCAGAAGGATCCGTTCTGATCCTCGTGCTCGACCTCCGCGTCGGAAAGACAGGTCTGGCAGACCGGGCACCAGTTGATGATGCGGTTGCCCCTGTAGATATAGCCTTTTTCATAGAGCCTGACAAAGTACTCCTCGACCGCCCTGCAGCATCCCTCGTCCATGGTGAAGCGCTCGCGGTCCCAGTCGGCGGAGACACCCAGCTTCTGCAGCTGGTTGTTGATCCTGCTGCCGTACTCTTCCTTCCACGCCCACGCGTACTCAAGGAAAGCCTCTCGGCCGATCTCATGCTTGTCGATCCCCTTCTCGCGGAGCATGTTCGTCACCTTGACCTCCGTCGCGATGGCGGCGTGATCCGTGCCGGGCTGCCAGAGAGTCTCGTACCCCTGCATCCTCTTGTAGCGGATGAGGATATCCTGCAGGGTATTGTCCAGGGCGTGCCCCATGTGGAGCTGTCCCGTGACGTTTGGCGGCGGCATCACGATGGTGAAGGGTTTTTTGTCCGGATTCACCTCGGCATGGAAGTACTTCTTATCCAGCCAGCGCTGGTAGATCCGGTCCTCCATTTCTTTCGGGTCGTAGGTCTTTGCCAGTTCTTTACTCATTTGCTCCTCCCAGTATCGTTTCTATAACATTCCAGATCTCATCCCTGCCCTGTCCCGTCTGCGCCGAGAACGGAATGATCACCGTATCCCCGTCTGCCTCCAGGCCGCGCCGGATGATGCTGATCTGCTTTTGCACCTGGCTTCTCTTGATCTTATCGAGCTTCGTGGCGATGATCACCGGCTGATAGCCGCTCTCCCGCACCCAGCGCACCATGGTCAGGTCGTTCTCCCCCGGCTCGTGGCGGATATCCACCAGCACGAACACGGCGCGAAGCTGCTGTGATGTGTGCAGGTACTTCTCGATCATCCCCGCCCAGCGCCGCCGCTCCTCCTTTGAGGCGCGCGCGTAGCCGTACCCGGGCAGGTCCACGATGTAGAATTCCTTATTGATTCCATAAAAATTGATCGTCTGCGTCTTCCCCGGCTGCGCGCTGGTCCTCGCCAGGCTCTTCCGGTTCAGCAGCTTGTTGATCAGCGAGGATTTTCCCACATTGGATTTCCCCGCGAACGCGATCTCGGGCATCCCGCTGCGCGGCAGCGCGCTGGTCGGTCCGCAGACGATATCGAGCGCTGCTTCACGTATGATCATATTATCCTCCCTGCGGCGGCTCCAGCGCAAGTGCCAGGACCTGGTCCATATCGCGCACATAATGCACCTTCAGCCTGCCCGTGATCTCCTCCGAGAGCTCCTCCACGTCGGGACGGTTTTGCTCCGGTACGATCACATTCTCTATGCCGGCCATTCCCGCGGCCAGCAGCTTCTCCTTGAGGCCCCCGACCGGAAGCACCCTGCCGCGCAGTGTGATCTCCCCGGTCATCGCCGTGTCGGCGCGCACCTTTCTTCCCGTCACGGCCGATACCATGGCCGAAGCCATCGTAATGCCCGCGGAAGGCCCGTCCTTGGGGACCGCCCCCTCCGGGATGTGGATGTGGATGTCCGTGACGGAGAAATAGTCCTCCGGAATGCCGAGCGCCCTGCTTTCGGAGCGCATCCAGCTGATCCCGGCCATCGCGGATTCCTTCATGACGTCGCCGAGCCGCCCCGTCAGAAGCAGCTCGCCCTTTCCGGGCATGCAGTTCACCTCGATGCGGAGGGTGTCTCCGCCGACCGCCGTCCAGGCGAGCCCGCAGGCAATGCCCCTCTCCCCGCCGGGGTTCTTTCCCGGCTGCCGCCATTTTTCACGGCCGAGGAACGAAGGCAGGTCGGCCGCGCGGACCTTCACCTTTTCTTCTCCGTCCTCCAGGATGAGCCTGGCCGTCCTGCGGCAGATCTGTCCGATGCACCGCTCCAGCTGTCTGACGCCGGCCTCCTTCGTGTATCCTGTTATGATATGCTCCAGGGCCCCGCGGGTGATGGTAAGCTGCCCGGCCGCAAGGCCGTTTCTCTCCATCTGCCTCCCGATCAGGTGCTCCCTGGCGATATGCATCTTTTCATTCTCTGTATAGCCGCCGATCTCGATGATCTCCATGCGGTCCGCGAGGGGCCGCGGGATATCCGAGACGGAATTGGCCGTCGCGACAAACATCACCTGCGACAGATCCACCGGGAGATCGATGTAGTGATCCCGGAAGCGGCTGTTCTGCTCCTGGTCTAACACCTCCAGCAGGGCATTTAAGGTATCGCCCCTGTTGTCGCTGCCCGGCTTGTCGATCTCGTCCAGCAGCATGACCGGATTTTTGACGCCGGCCTTCCGAAGGCCGTCCACGATCCTTCCCGGCAGCGCGCCGACGTAGGTGCGGCGGTGGCCGCGGATCTCCGCTTCGTCATGGACGCCGCCCAGGCTGATCCGCACGAACCTGCGGTCCATGGCTCTTGCCAGCGACTTCGCGACGGAGGTCTTCCCGGTGCCGGGAGGGCCCGCAAGGCACAGGACCGGGCTCTCTCCGTTCCCGGTCAGCATGCGCACCGCCAGGAATTCAAGCGCCCTCTCCTTCACCTTCTCAAGGCCGTAGTGATCCTCGTCCAGGATCTTTTTCGCCCTCTTAAGGTCGATCGAATCCCCGCTCATCCGGTTCCAGGGAAGATCCATCACCGTATCGAGGTACTCGCGCACCACGGCGCTCTCCGCCGTGCTGCCGCCGAGGCTGCGGAAGCGCTCGATCTCCTTGCTGATGCCGGCCTTTACTTCCTCCGGGGCATCCAGCGCTTCAAGCTTCTCCCTGTACTCCTCCGCCTCCGAGACGGGCGAGGTCTCTCCAAGCTCCTCCAGGATCTCCTTCAGCTGCTCGCGCAGCACATATTCTTTCTGTCCTTTTTCGATCTTCTGGCGGACTCTCTGCTGCAGATCGTTGCGGATCCGCTGCGCCTGCGTCTCGCGGATCAGAAGGGTGCAGAGGACCTCATAGCGGTCCTCGATCCGGAGCGCTTCCAAAAGCGCCTGCCTGTCACGGAATTCAAAGCGCGCCTTCGCGGCGATCCCGTTGACAAGGTCCCCGAGCGAACGGTTCTCAAAGTCCTCCGTCTCCCCGGTCCGCCACGGGGCTTTGAACTGCGCGGCATAATCCCTGTAGATATCCTGCAGGGCCCTCTTCATCGCGTACTGCGCGGTATGCGTCTGGTCCGGCTCCTCGTCCGGGCACAGGGCCGCGTCCGCGTAAAGGGCGCCGTCCTTCTCCTCCATATCCATCAGCGCGGCCCGCTCAAGGCCCTCCGCGCTGATCACATATCCCTTCCGCGGGGATCTGGTGATCCGCTTCAGCTTCGCGATCGTCCCGATCCTGTAAAGATCGTCCACCCCGGGATCGGCAAGCTCCGTATCCTGCTGCGGGATCAGAAAGAGCAGCCCGTCCCCCGCCGCCGCGATATCGACAGCGCGGATCGATCTGTCCCGGGTAATATCTATATTTGCGGCTGCCCCCGGCAGGACGGTCGTCCCCCGCAGGGCAATCATCGGCAGTTTTCTGCTGTCTGAAGACATTAAAACCTCTCTCCTTCGGATTCTCAGGCTCCCTTGCCCTCTCCGGAATCCTCCTCAAGGATGCTGGAGATCTCCTCCATGGTCAGGCGTTCCGTCTCCTCCCCTCTCTCAAGGACCGGTTCCCCGGCGCCCTCGATCACCTCGCGGGTGATCCGGCACTTTGTGACCGATTCGTCGGAGGGCAGCCGGAACATGATGTCCCTCATGGCGTTCTCTATGACGGAGCGCAGTCCGCGGGCGCCCGTCTTCTGCTCGAGCGTCCTGTCGGCGATGGCCTCCACGGCCTCCCGGTCAAAGGAAAGCTCGACGTCGTCAAGGGCGAAAAGCTCCTGGTACTGTTTCAGGACGGCGTTCTTCGGCTCCTGAAGGATGCGGATGAGCGCGTCACGGTCGAGCGCGTCGAGGGATACGACCACCGGAAGGCGGCCGACAAGCTCCGGGATCATGCCGTATTTGATGAAATCCTGCGGGAGCACCTGCCGGAGCAGCTCGCCGACGTTCGCTTCCCCGCGGGAAGAGACCTCCGCCAGAAAGCCCATGGAACGATGGTCCGTGCGCTTCTCGATCACCTTGTCAAGGCCTTCGAACGCGCCGCCGCAGATGAACAGGATGTTCGTCGTATCGATCTGCAGCATCTCCTGGTGGGGATGCTTTCTCCCGCCCTGCGGCGGGACGGAGGCAACGGTCCCCTCCACGATCTTGAGCAGCGCCTGCTGGACGCCCTCGCCCGAAACGTCCCTGGTGATGGAGACGTTCTCGGATTTTCTCGTGATCTTATCGATCTCGTCGATGTATACGATGCCGGTCTCGGCCCTCGCGATATCATAGTCGGCGGCCTGGATGAGCTTGAGCAGGATGTTCTCCACGTCGTCGCCCACATAGCCGGCCTCCGTCAGGGTCGTGGCATCGGCGATGGCAAAGGGCACGTTGAGCATCTTCGCCAGCGTCTGCGCAAGGAACGTCTTGCCGGAGCCGGTCGGTCCGACCATCATGATATTGCTCTTCTGCAGCTCCACGTCCCCTTTTTTGTTTTTCCCGGAGAGAATGCGCTTGTAGTGGTTGTAGACAGCCACGGCCAGCGTCTTTTTCGCCTCATCCTGCCCGATCACATAGCCGTCCAGAAATTCCTTGATCTCCTCCGGCTTGACCAGCCGGATCCCCTCAAGGCCCGCGGACTCGGAGGCGGTATCTTCCAGATCCTCCTCGACGATCTCCGCGCACAGCTCCACGCACTCGTCACAGATGCACACGCCGCCGGGGCCGGTGATCAGCTTGTGGACCTGGTCCTCCGGCTTATTGCAGAATGAGCACCTCAGTTTTTCATGATTTCTGTTTGCCATAGTATCTCCTTCATTCCCATCACTGAAAGATGGGCTGCCGCAAAAGGTCCTTTTGCAACAGCCCACTCCTGTGCTCTATCTGGATTTTACAACCTCGTCGATCAGGCCGTAATCCCTGGCCTCATCCGCGCTCATCCAGTGGTCCCGCTCAGTATCAGCCTCGATCACCTCGAGCGGCTGACCTGTGTTCTCCGCGAGATACCGGTTCAGCTTTTTGCGGGTCTTCAGGATATTTTCGGCAGCGATCTGGATCTCCGTTGCCTGTCCCTGGGCACCGCCCATCGGCTGATGGATCATGATCTCCGCGTTGGGAAGCGCGAACCGCTTGCCCTTCGCGCCGCCGGCAAGGAGGAATGCGCCCATGCTGGCCGCCAGTCCCACGCAGGTCGTGGACACGTCGCACTTGATGTACTGCATCGTGTCATAGATCGCCCATCCGGCATAAACAGAGCCGCCCGGACTGTTGATATAAAGGTTGATGTCCTTGTTCGGATCCACCGACTCAAGATACAGAAGCTGGGCAACGACAAGATTCGCGCTCACGTCGTTCACTTCCTCGCCGAGGAAGATGATCCTGTCGTTCAGCAGCCTCGAATAGATATCGTAGGAGCGCTCCCCTCTGCTGGTCTGCTCCACTACGATCGGTACCAGGCTCATGTACTCTCCTCCTGTTTGGTATTCCTTTTGTATTACTCGGCCTCGGTCTGGGCTTCCTCGGTCTCTTCGGCCGCGTCGCTGATCAGGTCGGCTGCCTCCTGGATCGCAAGGTCTTCCTTCATCTGGGTTTTTTCTTCCTCGCCCATGTAGCCCTTGAGCTGCTCGGCTTCCATGCCGTACTGCTCCGCCATCTTGCCGATCTCCTCGTCGAGGCGCTCATCGGTGATCTCGATGCCTTCCGCCTTCGCGACCGCTTCAAGCACAAGGCTGTTCTTGATGCGGGTCACGGCGTCCGGACGCATCTGCTCTTCCAGCTTGGACTGATCCATGCCGGTGTACATCATGTACTGCTCCATGGTGATGCCCTGCGCGGCCATCCTGGAGGACATATCCTGGATCATGCGGCGGACCTGCTCGTCGACCATCGCGTCCGGGATATCCATTTTGGCGTTCCCGACTGCCTTGTCCACGGCAGCGTTCCGCTTCGCTTCCTTCGCCTGTTCTTCCTTCTGCTTCAGAAGGTTTGCGCGTACGTCCGCTTTGTATTCTTCCAGCGTATCGAACTCGGAGACATCCTGCGCGAACTCGTCGTTCAGCTCCGGCAGCTCCTTATAGGAAATGCTCTTTACGGTGCAGGCGAAAACAGCATCCTTGCCGGCGAGATCCTCTGCGTGGTACTCCTCCGGGAAGGTGACCTTAACGTCGATGGGCTCTCCCACGGAGACGCCGATGAGCTGCTCTTCAAAGCCCGGGATAAAGCTTCCGGAACCGATGGTGAGCGGATAATCCTCGCCCTTGCCGCCGTCGAACGGAACGCCGTCCACGGAGCCGTCAAAGTCGAGCTTGATCAGATCGCCGTCCTGTACCGGGCGGTCTGTGACTTCCACGGTCCTGGAATTGGCTTCCTGCTGCCTTTTGACCTCCTGGTCGACCTCTTCGTCAGTGACGGTGACCTCTACGGCCGGGACCTCAACGCCCTTGTACTGGCCGAGCTCCACGTCCGGCTTGAGGGCGACCGAAGCGGTAAAGATAAAGGGCTTGCCGCTCTCGATCTGGGTAATGTCGATCTCCGGGCGGGAAACGATGGTCTCGCCGCACTCCGCGACAGCTTCATCGTATGCCTTCGGAAGGATGATATCGGCGGCGTCTTCATAGAAGATCTCCTTGCCGTATGCTTTCTCGATCATCAGACGGGGCGCCCTGCCTTTGCGGAAGCCCGGGATGCTGATCCGGTTTTTCAGTTTATTGTAGGCCTTTACGATGGCGTCTTCGAATTCGTCCGCGGACACCTCGATCGTAAGCTTTGCCATATTATTACCAAGTTTTTCGACCTGTACACTCATTTCTTACTGTTTCCTCCTCGCCCGGCATCCCGCGATGCCTCTAGTCTTATGCTATAATATCCTGCATTTCACAGTCATTCGTAAAGTATAGCACAGCGCATGGTGAAATGCCAGCGGTTTTTTACACTTTTATGCCTGCCACACAATGCTCTTTCCGATCGCGTCCGCGGTCTCCTGTCCGCGAAGCTTTGCGAGCACGGCAAGGGCGAACGGGATGGACGTGCCCATGCCCCTGCTGGTGATAAACTGCCCGGATTCCTGAACCGTCTCCTGCGTGGCCTTTGCGCCTTCCAGCTGCCCCTCCAGGCCCGGATAGCAGGTCGCCTTCTCCCCGCGAAGGAGCCCCAGTCCCCCGAGGACCGTCGGCGCGGCGCAGATGGCCGCGATCAGCGTGCCGGCGCTCTTTGCGCCGCGCAGCGCCCCGGCAAGCGGGCCGTGCGCTTTCAGGTTCTCTGTCCCGACCTTCCCGCCGGGAAGGATGAGGACATCCGCGTCGGAAAGATCCGTCTCTTCAAAAAGGGCGTCCGCCTGCACGGCGATATCATGCCCGCCCGTGATGGTAAGGCTTCCGGAAACAGAGACCGTGCAGGTCTCCACGCCTCCCCTGCGGAGGATATCGACGACCGTCAGGCCCTCGATCTCTTCAAAGCCGTCAGCAAGAAATACATATGCTCTCCCCATGATCCGTTCCTTTCTCTTTAAGAGGTCAAGTAAGGCCTGCTCCTTCGAGCAGGCCTGCCGCGTTTTACAGGAATTTTCCTGCCAGCCAGTTGTACAGCTTCCGGTAGGTCGCGCCATCATAGTGGATGCCGTCGGCGGTCCCGAAGCCGTTCTTTTTAAGGTACGTGTACGCGTCGACATACTTACTGCCGAAGGCGGACTTGAATTTCGAATTCATCGCCTGGATCTGCGAATTGGTGACCGTATAGCCGTTTGCTCTCCCCTTTGACTCATTGACGGGGGCGACCGCCATCACATAGAACGCTGTCTTCGGATAAGACGACTGCAGTTTTCTGTAATAAGCGATATATTTGTCCGCATTTCCCAGATCGTTGATTCCCAGCCACATCACCACCGTTGTCCGCGGATTCTTTTCCAGCGACTTTTTCAGCTTGGTGACGCCTGTGGTCGTCAGCCAGTTGTAGCCCATGCTGACCGCCCCGATGAAGGTGGTGTTCTTCGCGGTCACGCTCTGAGACATGCCGACGGTCCTGGAGTCGCCGACAAGGATCATGCTCTTGATCCTCTTCCCGGTCTTTTTCCCGTCGGCCCCGAGTTCCCAGCCGTCGACGGAGGTGTTGGTCAGGCGCGCGCCGTCGCTCCCCACGTAGTAGCTGCCGATCCATCTGTCCTTCGCCATCACGCCGTTGGACTTCAGAAAATAGAACTTGTTCTTATAGCGCAGCCATACGCTCTGGTAGCGGACGCCTTCCTTTCCGAAGAAATAGCGCTTGCCGCTCCTGGTCACCCAGGTGTTGATCAGCCTCTGGCCTTTTTTGTTGACGTAATAGTATTTGCCTCCGAGGTGGAGCTGTTTGGATACCTGCAGAATGCCGGTCTTATTGAAATAATAGTACTTTCCGCCCTTGTAGAGCCACAGTGAGACGGCCTTTGTGCCGTCCTTTCTGACATAGAACTTATTTTTCCCTGTGGTGATCCATTTGCTGTATTGTACGGCACCTTTCCCGGTCGCGTAATACCTGCTCCCGTTCCAGGAGAACCAGCCGGTCTTCGCGTAGCCGTCGCTGCCGAAGCAGTAGACCGTATCCTTATAGGACAGCCATTCCTTTTGCGCCGCGCTCCCGTCGGAGTGTTTGAAGGAGATGCCCTTCGAGGTGGTCTTCAGAACACCCTTCGGGTCCTCGTTTGCCAATGCTTTCGCGATCAGTCCTTCCGGCGCGGCCTGCGCCGGACGGGCACCCGCTGCGCAAAGACAAAGCAGCAGAAGAAGGAAGAGTCTGCATTTCTTCTCCAAAAGTTTCATTCCGTCTCCTTTGCAATTTTGTTAAGAGTTGTAAAACTTTCGTAATTTTTCTTAATATACAGCAAATTCGCGGAATTGTCAAATTTACGGGGTCCTCAGCCGAGCAGATCGGCCAGAACGGACGCCGCGTTCTTGTTCCTGTAGCCGTCCGGATCCGTCATCATATGATTGCCGGTAAGGTACCACCGCATCTGGCTGTACCCGCTGAGGTATGAGGGACCTCTGCTGCTGTCCGGATAGCGCGCCGTCCATGCCGGGTAGCATTTCCTCATGTAGCTGTTCGCCAGCCGGATGGCCTCGCTGTTGTAATTGCCGCTTCTCGTCGCGGTCCCCGTGATCTGGACGCCGGGCGGGCTGCTGTGCACCAGCACGACACTGCCGTCGCTGCAGCCGCCGATCACGATGTAGACGTGGCCGCTGCTGCTCATGATATCGCCGGCGCGGTAATTCTGAACGGCGTAGGAGGGCGTGTAGCTTCCCCAGCCCTTCCCCGAAAAGACCCGGGTCATATCCTGCGCGAGGCAGACATACCCGGCGTTGCCGCTCTTCGTATTGAAGGCGTTGTAGATGGTCCATCCCACAAAGCCGGAGCAGTCCAGGCCGTTGCGGGTCTGGTAGCGGGTGTAATTGTAGTTATAACTGCTGTCGTTCTGCTGGAAGAAACGCTTCCACTGGCTGCTGCAGCCGATCGTCACGGCATCCGGCCCCGAAGAGGTGTCGGAGGTGCCCCAGCCGCCGCCCCAGACGTACAGGGTGGAGCCGACCGGCTTAAGGGCGGTCTGCAGGAACTTCTTGAGCGTCGAGCGGCGCAGCCTCTTCCCGTTTACATCCACGTACCTGCCGTCCGGCGTGAACTGGTTCTTCAGCGGGGTGCCCTTGTCCGTGAAATAATAGTAGTACCCTTTGATCTTCAGCCAGCCTTTGGCGCGGACCCCGGTCTTTTTCCGGAAGTAATAGGTCTTCTTTCCGATCGTGACCCATCCCTTCGCCATTTTTCCGTTCGCCAGGAAATAGTACCGGTTCTCCCCGTAGCGGATCCAGCCGGAGGTGCGCATCTCGCCGGTCTTTTTCAGGAAATAGTAGGTGTCATTGCCGATCGTCTTAAATCTCGTCGCCAGGGCGCAGCCGTTTGCCGGATCCGCGTAGTACTTCTTCCCCTTTACGGTGATCCATCCGCTGCGCAGGACGCCCTTTTTGCTGAAGTAATACAGCTTCCTGCTGATCTTCTGAAATCCGGTGAGCCGGTATCCCTTCTCGTTAAAGTAGTAGGTCCTGGAGCCGATCTTCCTCCAGCCCTTCGCTCTCTCCCCGTTCTTCAGGATGTAATAATAGTACTTCCCGTTCTTGGTCGTGTGCCATCCGCGTTCTACTGCCGCTTCCGTCTCTCCCGTCTCGGCCGCGGCCGCGATCCCCTGCCCGGAAAACGGTCCGGAAAGAAGGACGCCGCCGTCATCTGCGCCGGCGGGAAGCACGGATAAAACAAGCGCCAGCAAAAGTACGGAAAGCGCGCGTCTCAGTTGATACCCTCCCGATCTGCCAAACATGATAACCGTTCCTTTCTGAGTGTATTTATTCCATTCTAATATGGACGGTCCCGAAAAGCAAATCTCTTTCTTGACACCGCCCATGCAATTCCTTACCATTTAGATGGAAAAAGTAAAGAATGGAGGATCTGATTATGAAGATACGACGCGCGCAGGAAAAAGACATCCCGAAGATCCTGGATCTTCTCATCCAGGTCAACCTGGTCCATCATCTCGGAAGGCCGGACATCTTTAAACAGGCGACCAAATACACCGCGCAGGACCTTCGCGGGATCCTTGCCGACCCGCAGCGCCCCATCTTTGTCGCCGCGGATGACGCGGACGAGGTCCTCGGCTACGGCTTCTGCGAATGCCAGCAGCATGTGGGCGACCAGATGCTCACGGACATCCGCACCCTCTACATCGACGACATCTGCGTCGACGAGGCCGCCCGCGGGCAGCACGTCGGCACCGCCATCTTCAGAGCCATCAAAGAATATGCGAAGCAGGAGGGCTTCTACAACATTACCCTCAACGTCTGGGAGCTCAACCCCACCGCCCGCAGGTTCTACGAAAGTCTCGGGATGATCCCCTTAAAGACCATGATGGAAACGATCATCAGTGATTAATGAAATGCGGACAACAGGACTTGAACCTGCACGGTCTCCCACCAGAACCTAAATCTGGCGCGTCTGCCAATTCCGCCATGTCCGCATAAAAATGAGCATATTTTCAGAAGAGAAACGGCCATGCGATCCTTGCGGATCTCACGGCCGTTCTTAGTGAGGCATCGGGGATTCGAACCCCGGACAACTTGATTAAAAGTCAAGTGCTCTACCGACTGAGCTAATACCCCATAAAGATGGCGAAAACGCCAAGCTGGGCTAACTGGATTCGAACCAGCGAATGCAGGAGTCAAAGTCCTGTGCCTTACCGCTTGGCGATAGCCCATTAATCAAAGGGTGGATAGTGGGACTCGAACCCACGGCCTCCAGAGCCACAATCTGGCGCGCTAACCAACTGCGCCACATCCACCATGTTGGTTCCTGAACTGCTGCTCTTTAATTGTTTGAACAACAACGAGCCTGAAGGGATTCGAACCCCCGACCCACGGCTTAGAAGGCCGTTGCTCTATCCAGCTGAGCTACAGACTCAAAAAGCGGGTGATGGGAATCGAACCCACGTATCTAGCTTGGAAGGCTAGTGTTCTACCATTGAACTACACCCGCATAGACTATAACCGATACTGGTGAAAGATCGGGGTGACAGGATTCGAACCTGCGACCTCCTGGTCCCAAACCAGGCGCTCTAGCCAAACTGAGCCACACCCCGTCGGCCTCGGACCTTTTTGAACGCAAGAAGAATTATATTATAAGTTCTGACAAAAGTCAACAACAATCTAAATATATCTGAGCTCCACCTTAAGACCGCCTTCTTCATCGATCTCAAGGATCATATAACTGCGGCTGCGGTCCTCCTGGCGCGGATAGGCAATGCTGCCCGGATTGATGAGCATGACATCCTCCTCGTCCCCCGACAGGGACGGCCTGTGCGTATGTCCGTAGAGGGCGATGCTGCACTCTTCCCGGCGCGTTTTCTTTTGCAGCTCCTCCTCATCCCAGGAGACACTGTAGCGGTGTCCGTGCGTGAGGAGGATCCTGCGGCCCATCAGCTCTATGATCTGTTCCTTCGGCAGGATGTCGGAGGCATAGTCGCAGTTGCCGGCGACCATATAGACCGGGCAGTCTGCCAGATCGGGGAGGAGATCTTCTCCCCCCTCCAGATCTCCGAGATGAATGAGGACGTCGAAGGGAGACTCCATCCGGATCACCTCCCTCACAAGGTCATTTCGCCCGTGCGAATCACTCATCACAAGTATTCTCATAGCAGTTTCCCCAGCTCTTCCTCCATCATGCGGAGCGCTTTTCCCCTGTGGCTGATGCGGTTCTTCTCCTCCGGCGAAAGCTCGGCCGAGGTGCAGCCGTATTCGGGCAGATAAAAGATCGGGTCGTAGCCGAAGCCGTTTGCCCCCGCGGTCTCATAGGCGATCTCGCCCTCCATCGTGGCGGTGACCACGCGCTCTCTTCCGTCCGGCAGTACGCAGGCGCAGGCGCAGACGAACCTTGCCGCCCGCTCGCCGGGGGCCGCGTCCTTAAGCCGCTCCAGGATGACGCGGTTCTTCACTGAGTGGGGGGTATCCTCCCCGAGGAATCTGGCCGAATAGACGCCGGGCGCTCCGCCCAGATAGTCTATGACAAGTCCCGAATCGTCCGCGAGGGTCGGCAGACCGGTCCGCTCGCAGACCGTTCTCGCCTTGATCAGCGCATTCTCCTCAAAGGTCGTCCCGTTCTCCTCGATCGGGCCGTCCGCGCCGGCCTCCTTCATGGAGATGAGCTCCGCGTCAAGATCCGCGAGGATCATGCGGATCTCCCGCAGCTTTCCTTCATTTCCCGTTGCAAATACGATCCTGTTTTTCACTTTTCCTCCTCACTGCCTGGCTCTTCCTCCTCCGCGGAGGGGTCCGTCACTTTCTGCGTGTAGGCCTTCAGGCAGACGTTCGTCTCATATTTTTCTTCCGTGTTCTCCCAGACCGTGCCGGCAAAGCTGAGATATCCTTCCCTGCCGTCCAGGGTCACGTCCTGCGTAAACCGGTCTTTTTTAAATTCGACCGCAGCCGGGTTTTTGGCCCCGGGCGTCCCTATAAAACACACGAGGGCGAACCGCTCTCCCTCCCGCAGAAGGGGAGCATCCTCAATGGGGACCGTGTAATATCCGGCCTCTTTCAGGACCCCGCTGCCAATCCGCTCTTTCGATTCAAAATCCCCGGGCTCCTCAAAATCATGGACCAGAAAAAGCTCGTAGGAGGTGTCGGGGCCGGTCGCGTAAAAGCCCGCTGCCGCAAGGCGCTCATCCCTGCGCGCCGTATAGACGTTCGCGAAAAAACAGCCCTCGTCCCCGTAGCCCTGCTGGCCCTGCCATCCGCAGGTATCCGCCTGGTAGATCCCGTCATATCTCATCTGCGCATCGACGTCCGGAAAGACCAGGCCGCGGCCGCAGATATTCGCGTCCTCATAGGAAACATAGAAAACGCCGTCCTCGCCGAAGTCCTCTCCCCAGCTGTTCTGGCAGATGTAGGCGCCGTCCCGGGAAGGGGGATCCGCAAAGTACTCCTTCGGGAAATCGTCGTCCCATCCGATGACGAGGACATCGTGATCGTTCTTTTTCTTCTCCGCGCAGTAATAGGCGGCGTGCTCCGCATTGTAGCAGCCTGCCTCCGGAAGCACACTGTCGTGATCCATATAGAGGGAGGTCTGCATGGCTCCGTGCTCCAGGATCATCTGCCGCACGACCGCCTCATCCTGCTCCGGCAGCATGCGGATCTCCTGCACGTGGAGCGCGGCGGAAAGCCCCTCCGGAGAGACGCCGTCCCCGTAGGGATCGTCCGAAAGAAGGACCGGGCCGGTCCAGCTGCTGAGGTAGGCCATGATCATCCGGTAATCGCCGCCGTCGTCCGGATCGATGGAAAAGCCGTTCCTGAGCGTCATATGATCCGCGGAAAGCGCGATGTCCTCCCCGGGCAGCAATGCGGATTCAAGGGCCGAGACCGCGACCAGCGACCAACAGGTCGGATGCGCGCCCTGATCCTTCACGGAGGGCGCCTTTCCGAGGTCCCGCAGGTCATACCGCGCGGGCAGGGTTTCCGCACAAAAGACATCCGAAGGCGAAAGGAGCAGCGCCATGGCCGCGGCCAGGCAGGCACAAAGCCCGCAGATGCTCTTTCTCACGCCTGATCCTCCTTCATCTCCCTCTCCCCGGGCCTGCGCTTCGGGGGCTTCGGGCCGAGGAACTGGTAAAAATACGTCTTCAGCATGCCGTTGTAGATCTTCCGGTTTTTGTCCGCTTTGCGGCCGATGTATTTCTCCGCCTGGTCATAGGAGGTGATCACGTAGGCGGACCAGGTGTCCAGCCTGCGCAGCGCGTCGCCGATCTGTCCGTACAGGGCCGGAAGCGCCGCCTTCTCCTCGAGCCTTTCGCCGTAGGGCGGATTGGTGATGATAAACCCGTATTTCTTCGGATGGCTCAGCTGCTCCACGGGGCGCTGCTGGAAGTGGATCAGGCTGTCCACGCCGGCGCAGCGGGCGTTCTCTCTCGCCGCTTTGATGATCTCCCCGTCAACGTCATAGCCCTGGATATCCGTTTCGATCTTAACGTCGACCATTTCCGATGCCTCATCCATCGCGCTGTACCAGCTTTTGATCGGGACGAGCCCGGTCCAGGCCTCCGCGAGAAAGGAGCGGTTCATGCCAGGCGCCATCTTCGCGGCGATCATCGCCGCCTCGATGGGGAAGGTGCCGCTGCCGCAGAAGGGATCCACGAGGATCCTGTCCCTGTTCCACGGTGTCAGCATGATGAGCGCCGCCGCGAGGGTCTCCGTGATGGGGGCCTTCGCCTTCAGCAGCCGGTATCCCCTTTTATGCAGGGAGACGCCGGAGGTATCGATCCCGATCGTCGCCTCATCCTTGATGAGGAAGACGCGGATGGGGAACTGCGCGCCGGTCTCATCGAACCAGGAGCGCCCGTATACGCCTTTCAGTCTCTCCACGACCGCCTTCTTCATGATCGACTGGATATCGGAAGGGCTGAACAGTTTGCTCCTCACCGAGGATGCCTTGGTCACCCAGAATTTCCCGTCCTCGGGGATAAACTCCTCCCACGGGAGCGCTTTGGTTCCTTCAAAGAGCTCGTCAAAGGTCTCCGCGTGGATGCGGCCCACCTGCACGAGCACCCTCTCCGCCGTGCGCAGAAAAACGTTGGCCCGGCAGATCGCCGCGGCATCGCCGCGGAAGGTCACCCTTCCGTCCTCCACCTGTACGATCTCGTATCCGAGCTCCTGGATCTCTTTCTTAAGCACCGCCTCCAGCCCGAAATGGCAGGGCGCGATCAGCAAATAATCTTTCATCAATCATCCTCCAGGCGAATCTGCGTGACCATCTCTCCGTCCAGCTTCCGGATGATGAACGTATCCTCCTCCAGAACGGCGTAGCTGGGCGGGTTCCCCTCCTTGGGCAGGGAGACGGAGCCGGGATTTAAGAAATAATATCCGTTCTTCTTCTCCGCGCGCAGCACATGCGTGTGCCCGTAGAGCAGCACGTCCCCGCTCTTCATGGGCGGCAGATTGTCTTCATGGTAGATATGGCCGTGGGTCGCGATGATCAGCCGCCCCGCGGCGGGAAGCAGGCAGTAGTCCGCCATCACCGGGAACCCGAGGACCATCTGGTCCACCTCGGCCTCGCAGTTTCCGCGCACGGAAAAGATCCTGTCCTTCCTGGCATTGAGCATTTCGATCACCTGCTTCGGGGCATACTCCCGCGGCAGGTCATTCCTCGGTCCGTGATACAGAATATCTCCGAGAAGGAGCAGACGCTCCGCGCCCTCGCGGTCCCACGCCGCGAGCATTTCCCGGCAGAAGCCTGCGGAGCCGTGTATATCTGAAGCGATCATCCATTTCATGTCATATTCCTCCTCTGAAGACTTTAGCATTATTTTGTCACCGGCACAACAGAAAACTGCGGCCCGCTATCAGCAGACCGCAGCCTTTTTAGGAACGCCCCTCCTCACTCACCGGCAGACGGCTTCGGCGCTAAGCTCCCCCGCCGTTACCGTCACCGTCATGCCCTCTTTCAGCAGCGGGCTTGAGAAAACAAGGCTGTTTCCCGTCTTTTGCAGCGTCATGGTAAAAATCTCCCCTCCGTCTTCGTCCGTGACCCTCAGCACGTCCCCCGCTGCAAAGGAGCCTGAGAAGGCGCACTGGAAATACGCCTGCTCCGAGCCGTCCTCAAAGCATTCGGCCATCCCCGAAGCGCCGGCCGCCGCGATCGTTCCGCCGTTCACCAGGAGCCGGCCGCCGCTCTCCGTTCCGGAGTCGAGGGCGCCGTTCCCGCTGTTCTCGGGTCCGTCTACCGTGATCGTTCCTCCGTTGATGACAAGGTCCCCGTTGGAGTCAAGTCCGTCGCCTCCCGAATTAACATGGACCGTGCCGCCGTTGATCTCAAGGCGGGCGAGCGTGGTTTCCGCGGTCCCGGCGGTCTCTTCTGCGGGCGCCGCTTCCGTGCCATCCTCTGCCGCGGTCTGTCCGGGCATCTGCCCGGGCGCCTGGCCGGGACCTTCTGCGGGCGCCGCTTCTGTGGTATTCTCCGCCGCGGCCTGCCCGGGCATCTGCCCGGGCGCCTGGCCGCCGTTCATCCCGCCGTGCATGCCGCCGAAGAACATCTCTCCTCCGGTGCCGTTCGACGCGTTAAATCCGTCGTCGCTCGATGTGACGTCGATATCACCGCCGTTTACAATGATTGCAGCTCCCTCAATGCCTTCATAGCTGGAAGTGATCGTCAGCGTGCCGTCATCGATGGTCACCTCGCCGTCAGCATGGACGCCGTCGTCGCCGGCCGCGATCGTAATGCTTCCGCCGGCGATCCGCACGGAGCCGTCGCTGTGGACCGCGTCCTCCTTAGAGTCGATATCTATGGTGCCGCCCTCGATGATCAGGGCGCCGCCGGCTTTCAGCGCCTTGGCGCTGTCTGAGGTCTCCGCGGAACTATCCCCGGTCTCTTCACTTTCCGAGGTCTCCGCGGAACCATCCCCGGCCTCTTCACTTTCCGAGGTCTCCGCGGAACTTTCAGCGGTTTCTTCGCTCTCCGGCATCTGCGGCATTTCACCGCCTTCCGGCATCTGCGGCATTTCGCCGTCCTCCGGCATCTGCGGCATCTCGCCGTCTTCGGTCATCTGCTCCATCCCGGGCCGCTCGCCCATCTCAGGCCGCTCGCCCATCCCGTGCCTCTCGCCGCGCTGCGGCATCCCGGACATCCCGCTGCCTTCCGGCATCTGCGGCATCTCACCGTCCTCCGTCATCTGCGGCATCTCACCGTCTTCCGGCATCTGCGGCATCTCACCGTCCTCCGGCATCTGCGGCATTTCGCCGTCCTCCGGAATCTGCGGCATTTCGCTGTCTTCCGGCATCTGCGGCATCTGATCCATCCTGCCCATGCCCATGCCGCCGAATTCTTCGGTCTTTACCTCCGCGGCAGCGCTTCCGCCGCCGGTCGTGATATCAAATGTTCCGCCCCCGATGGTCAGGTCCGTCTCCGCCTGGATGCCGTCCTGCGCGGAGCGGATCGCAAACGTACCGCCCGTCACGAGAACGTATCCTTTCTTTTCATCTGTGTCGTTGTTCGCCTTGATACCGTCCTTTCCGGCTGTAATATCAAAGCTTCCGCCGCAGATCCTGACAGAGTCATGCCCGACCATGCCGTTTTCCGCTGCATCGATCACGATCTCCCCGCCCGTGACCACAAGGTCATCCGAGGTGCGGATCCCGTTGTATTCCGATGAAGTCACCGTCAGCTTTCCGCTTCCGTTGATGCTAAGATCGCTCCTGCTGTATACAGCGGCGTTGACGCCGGCCTCTTCCGCCTCCCCGTCAAGGGTCCCGGAGAGAACGAAGCTGTTTTCGCTCCCCTGCGCAAGCGTCAGGAAGACCTTGTCCGCCTTCTTTATATAAAGAGGGACCGCTGTGGTATTTTGAACATCCGCGCCGTTTAAAACGATCTGAATCTTTGCGTCCTTCGCGTCGACGATGATCGAGTGATCCGCCTCCATGGTCCCGGTGAGCACGTAGATGCCTTTCGCCGCGATCCACAGATCACCATCCAGCCAGTACCAGCCGCCCCCTCCGGTCCCGCCGGGATCGCCGAGGTCTATGGTCTCCGCGCTGTTTTCGTCCCATCCTCCGTCCAGGTCCCTGTCGGAAAAGCCGCCCGTCTCGTCCGCGGCCCTGTCTGCGGCCGCCGGGGTAAGCCCCAGCTCTTCGCCGAACATAAAGCCCACGGTCACAAGGACCATCAAGGCGGTGATCAGGATGCAGATCAGGTTCGTATATCTGCTTTTTGACATTTATCCGCCGCCCCCGCTCTTACATATATTCCCCGTTGTAGGTGACGAGCACCGCGCTCTCCACCCCGCTCGCGGAGGAGATCTCGTTGATAAAGGAAGTATCGTCCGACTTCAGACGGATCTCGTAGGTCAGTTCCATGTGTCCCTTCCGGACGGTCTTGCTCTTCAGGCTCGTCCTGTCCGCATGCGCGCGAAGGCAGCTCTCCACTTCCTTCTCCGCGCCGCCATCCGCGCACTCGACGACCGCGATATAGGGCCTGGTGTAGGTCTTCCGGTTCGTGAAGAGCACAAGAATGATGCCGATAAAAAGACTTCCGAAGACGGCCAGCGGGATCATGCCCGCGGCAAGAACGATGCCGGCGGCGATCGCCCAGAACAGATAGGCAATATCAAGCGGCTCCTTGATCGCGGTGCGGAATCTGACGATGGAGAGCGCACCGACCATGCCGAGCGACAGGACCACGTTGGACGTGACCGCGAGGATCACGAGCGTCGTGATCATCGTCAGCGCGATCAGCGTTACGCCGAAGCTTGCCGAGTACATAACGCCCTGGTAGGTCTTTTTGTAGATCATAAATATGAAAACACCCAGACAGAAAGCCAGGAGAAGGGCGATCACCATGTCCACGATGCTGACTGCTGTCACATTCTGAAGAAAGCTCGATTTGAAGATGTCACTGAAAGATGTCATTGCTGCTGCCTCCTTTAAAAATCATATGTTCTGCATATCGCGTATTTGGAAAATGCCGTGCTGTGCCGGTTCGGGACCTGCACGGCGTCCCGGACAATGTCCGGAAGGAAACGGTCCCATTTGACTTCGAGGATGATCACATCCTCCGCCGCCGGAATGGTCACGCAGTCAGGATCGAGAAGATCCACGGACCTAAGCCCTGTCCTGATATGATGATCGAGGGTCACCCGCGTGTTCCCGGCGTCGCAGATAAACGGATCTCTCGTGTAATCCACGATCGTCTTCGGCGCCATGCCTTCCTCCCGCATCGCATGAAAAAGCTCCCGCACAAGAGGGCTTTCATGCTGCCTCATAAAATCGCAGTCGCCCTGCACGATCCTTTGCGCCTCATCGGCGCTGATCACGGCGGAAGTCTTCACGCAGAGATTGCCGCGCTTGCTCTTCTTCTCGAGCTGGATAAAAGATGTGTCGGAATTGTAATAGCGGATCCTGTATTTGTCCCGGTTCTTTACCCCGTCCAGCTTTTCGCGCAGGGCTCTGTCATCCGGCGTGTCAAAATACAGGCTCCTGATCTGATAGGTCCCGTCCGGCCCCGCGTGACTGTCCACGCGAAGGACCGCCCGCAGCCTGCTCCGAAGCGCATAGTAATCGGCCAGGCTGATCTGATGCTTGATCTCGTGTCTCCCTTCCATTTGGGATGCCTCCTCCAAAGATGTCAAACTCTTAAGTCTGTGGTATAATCATATCCGAAAAATATGTCCTTTTTGTGTGCGAACCGTGGACATCTTTTGAAAAATTGAAACTGAAATAATTTCAAAAAAGTGATTGCTTTTTTATTTAGCCTATATTATAATTTGTCTTGTAAAAAAATTACCCTTATTATTTTTTTACAAACCCCTTATTAATTATTTATACTCCCCTCGAAAGACCGATGGCTCCCCCATCGGTCTTTCACTTTTTCTTTACATTCTTCCAACTCTGTGCAATAATTTTGAATGTTATGATATCGTATAGTAATAAATGTATTGAAAGGATGTACACCGATGAGCAAAGTTTATATTCCGGAGGGCTATAAGCCGCTTCTCTCCCTCTACGATACGCAAAGAGCGATCGGCACGGTCAAAAGACTTTTCGCGGACACCCTCAGCGAGACCCTGAATCTTCGCCGCGTCTCCGCGCCCCTCTTTCTGGAGGCATCCACCGGCCTCAACGACGACCTCAACGGCGTCGAGCGCAAGGTGACCTTCGGCATCCGCGACACCGCCACCGAGGCGCAGGTCGTGCAGTCTCTGGCCAAATGGAAAAGACAGGCCCTCAAGGATTACAACTTCTATGTAGGCAGGGGCCTTTACTGCGATATGAACGCGATCCGCCGCGATGAGGAGCTCGACAATCTCCATTCGATCTATGTCGATCAGTGGGACTGGGAGAAAGTCATCACCGAAGAAGACCGCAATATCGATTATCTGAAGTCCGTGGTCAACCAGATCGTCTCCGCCGTATGCGCGACCGAGATGAGCATCCACGCTCTCTTCCCGGCACTGTCCGGACTGCAGCTCCACACGCCGCAGGTCACCTTCATCACCAGCCAGGAGCTGGAGGATCTCTATCCGGACCTGACCCCGAAGGAGCGCGAGAACGCCTTCGTAAAAGAAAACGGCACCACGTTCCTGATGCAGATCGGCAAAAAGCTCAGGAGCGGCAAGCCGCACGACGGGCGCGCCCCGGACTACGATGACTGGGATCTGAACGGCGATATCCTGTTCTGGAACGACACCCTTGGCTGCAGCTACGAGCTGAGCAGCATGGGCATCCGCGTAAGCCCCGAATCACTCGACCGCCAGCTCACCGAAGCCGGCTGTGACGACAGGCGCGAGCTGCCCTTCCACAAACAGCTCCTCGCCGGAGAACTGCCGTACACCATCGGCGGCGGCATCGGCCAGAGCCGCCTCTGCATGCTCCTTCTCGGCAGCGCCCACATCGGAGAAGTGCAGGCCAGCGTATGGGACAGGCAGACCTTGGAAGCCTGCAGCAAAGCAGGGATCCCGCTCCTGTAATATCGTTTTTTGCATCCGAAACACAAAAAGCCGCGCGGCAGATTTTCGATCTGCCGCGCGGCTTATTTTTATCTTCGATCGTTCCGCTGACTGCTCAGCCGACCGGGACCGGATCGCCGGCGCCCGGAGCCGTGGTCCCGGAACTGCTCTTGTCTTCCGTTTCCTTCTTCTTCAGGTCTGCAAGGCCCGGGTAGTCGGAAGTGTACTCGTTGCTGGTCTCCACGCCTTCTTTGTTGTCGTAGTTATCGCTGACGGAGCCGTCGCCGTAGATAGTATTGTGAAGCTTTTCTACGGTGGTCGCCCACTGCGGAACCAGCATATCCTGGCTGTTGACGTAGATCACGTCGTAGAGCCCGTCATACGGGATGCGGTCCTGAACGAACTTGTAGTTAAGGATCTCGGGGGCCTTTGTGACCATATCCCAGATCTCCGATTCTTCGACGTTGTGCGTAACGAGCGGAAGAACTTCCTTTACGAAGGAAGCCAGCTGGGTCGCATCCATCTTCTTGACTTCTTCGATGATCTGCGAGATAACGTAGCGCTGGCGCTCTGTTCTTGCGTAGTCGGAGTTGCCGACGTAACGGTTCCTGGCGTAACCTACAGCCTGTACACCGTTGCAGTGCCAGTTGCCGCCGCCCGGAAGCAGGTACTGTGAGTAGTCCATGTTGAGGGTGTTGCACATATCGATCATGTAACCGTTGGCAACTTCCACCTCTGCATCTGTCATTTCAAGATCGACGCCGCCGAGGATGTCGATGATCTCGATCATGTTCTCAAAGTCGACGGCCGCATAGCGGGAAACATCGACCTTATACGCATCCGTGATGGTCTCGGTAAGAAGCGGGCCGCCGCCGAGCGCGTACGCCGCATTCAGCTTGTTGTAGCCGTAGCCGGGAACGTCAACATAGGTATCACGCATCAGAGATACGACGCTGACACGCTTTGCGTTAAAGTTGACGGAAACCAGCATCATGCTGTCCGAGTTGCCGTTCCAGGTCTTGTCTCTTCGGTCAACACCGACAAGAAGGATATTATAGACCTGCTCATCAGAGACCGTCTCAACAGAGACGCCCTTCATCTGCTCGTGGATGGAGTTGAGCTCGTCCTCGTTGAGCACGACGCCCAGATGCTCTTCGGTGCTGACGGTCTCGACCGCCTGCGCGGGAAGCTCGCTCACACGCTGCACATCCTCATCCGCGACATAATTGGAACGGTTGAAAAGGTTATGCCCGTAATTGTAGATAAATGCTCCGCCGGCTCCGACGAAGACAAGTACGATAATAAGGCTGATGACGAAGACCTTCTTCACGCTGGGCGATTTCTGATCTGTATAATCATCCTGGATCAACGGGTTCTGATCTCTGTCGTATCTTCTTGCCATAAGTACATCCTCCCTGGCAGTTTATAGAAACATTATCTATTATACACCAAATTTCATACAGCGGGATTCCTATGCTAAAAAAAAAGATTTCTGATTGCTCAGAAATCTTTAATGCGGAAGATGGGACTTGAACCCACACGATCTTAACGACCACAGGCACCTGAAGCCTGCGCGTCTGCCAATTCCGCCACTTCCGCTTGTTAGCTACAAGTAAACTTCGCAACTCACGTTAGATATCATAGCAAGTCACTATTTAAATGTCAAGTGCTTTCGGGCGCTGTCCCGCACCCTCAAAACCGCATACAAACATCTTTCCGGACGATCCTACCTGCCGTCTATGGACAAGCGTGCGACCTATTAGTAGCAGTCAGCTCCGTACATTACTGCAC
>CAJOLD010000030.1:12072-30302 GCA_905235435.1 uncultured Lachnospiraceae bacterium | reverse complement strand
CAGCCGCCGACGGCCTTTTCGGGCAAATCCACTCCCTGCTCTTTAGCAAACCGGATGAATTCCCGGAACAGCTTCGGATCCTCCAGCTCTTCCATCATCTTTGCCCCGCCCTTTTCCGAAAGAATTTCAGAAAGGGAAGCGTTCATAACGTTTCCCGGGCATAGCCCGGTTTCCCTTGCTGCAGGGCTGGCGCAGGGGAATACGGTTCCGTCCGGATCAACCGCGATGAACCCGTCTGTTTCACAAAAGACCTCGTCCGGCGTATAAAGCCTTATAAACAGTTCCGGCGGTAATTTCTCCATGTTGCCGATCGGTTCCAGCGGGCGGATCGTATAATTCTGGTTTACAGCTTTTTCGCCAAGGGACGCCAGAAACTCTCCCGCGCCCTGTCTTCCGAATACGTCGGCGATATGGAGGCTGGAGTCAATTCTATGCTGCTGCAGGATTCCGGCCGCTCTCCACACGGAATCAGGAGAAACAAATGCCGCGTGAAACGAGTCGAAGCTGATGGAAACGTGCGTGGCGCATTCCTTTAATCGCTCTGCCGTCCCGTTCAGCTCTTCTTCTGTCCATTCACCCCAGAACCCGTTTGTTTTGACGATTCTGTATTCAAAGCCTGCTTTCTTTGCGTATTCCAGCAACCCGAACAGGATGTCCGGGTACAGAAACGGTTCCCCTCCGGCAATGCGCACACTGTCAAAACCAAGAGCTTTCGCTTCATCGATCAGCCGTTCAGCCAGCTCCGGCCGCATCATCCTTGTTCCTCCGGGGCTGCAGTCAAGAGCACAGGAGGCACATCCGGCATTGCAGCGGTCCGTGATCTGAAGTTCAATTCCGTGGCGTTTCATCGGTATTTCCTCGTTTCTTCAGGGTTTACGGTATCCCAATAATAAAAGCTGTTATGACAGGCCTATAGTTGAACATTCCCGCAAGGATCTATTACTATCTGCCTGTCACAACAGCTCTGTTCGTGAAAATAAATGCGTCAGCCTTTGAAATCCAGTCTCGGAATAGACTTGATAAGTCCGCCGCCCGCTGCTTCCTTCAGATCTTCAGCAGAGATGTCGGTCAGCTTCTCGATGTCTTCGGCACCGAATTCAAAGCCCAGTTCCTTCGCCAGCGCGATGAGATCGTCCACGTTCTTGCACGCAGCCAGTTTCTCGGCCAGTCCGTCTTCTTTGATTTTTGTAAGGAATTCATCAATTTTTGCCATACTTTTGTTCCTCCTCGCTGATTTCAGCTTGTTACATATTTGCACTAATATTGTACAATAGCACTATTTATATGTCAAGTTGTACAATAGCAATATTTATATGTCATGCTTTGTACGTTAAAGAATCAAGGAGTTTCTTCAACGCGAAGTTTATGCTATATTATGTTGGTAGACCTTCGCGCAGGCGGGTCCGTTTTACACAAAAGACGCTTTATCTGTTTTTAAATGAAAGGGAAAGTACCAAAATGAGTGAAAGGAATCTGACCTTACTCACAGACCTGTATGAGCTTACCATGATGCAGGGCTATTTCAAGAGCGGCCGCAGCCAGCGCGTCGTCTTCGACGCGTTCTACCGCAATAACCCCTGCGGAGGCGGCTATGCGATCGCCGCAGGCCTGGAACAGCTTATCGATTATATAAAGAATCTCCATTTTGATGAGGAAGATATCAGCTATCTGCGCAGCCTCGGCATCTTCGAGGAGGATTTCCTCGAATACCTGAAGGACTTCCGCTTCTCCGGAGATATCTACGCGATCCCCGAAGGGACCGTCGTATTCCCGCGTGAGCCCCTCGTCAAGGTCGTCGCCCCCATCATGGAGGCGCAGCTGATCGAGACCACGCTCCTCAACATCATCAACCATCAGAGCCTGATCGCGACCAAGGCGGCGCGCGTTGTCTACGCCGCGGAAGGCGACGGGATCATGGAGTTCGGCCTCAGACGCGCGCAGGGACCTGACGCCGGCATCTACGGCGCGAGGGCGGCCGTGATCGGCGGCTGTGTCGGCACATCCAACGTCCTCACCGGCCAGATCTGTGACGTTCCGGTCATGGGTACGCACGCCCACAGCTGGATCATGAGCTTCCCGGACGAATATACGGCCTTTAAGACCTACGCGGATCTCTATCCGAACGCCTGCACCCTGCTCGTGGATACCTACGACACGCTGCGCTCCGGTGTTCCCAATGCCATCCGCGTCTTCACCGAAATGCGCGAAGCGGGCATCCCGCTCACCCATTACGGCATCCGTCTTGACTCCGGCGACCTCGCCTACATCTCCAAGAAAGCGCGGAAGATGCTCGACGACGCCGGCTTTGAGGATGCGGTCATCGCCGCCTCCAGCGACCTCGATGAGAACCTCATCTGCAGCCTGAAGGGCCAGGGCGCCAAGATCACTTCCTGGGGCGTCGGCACCAACCTGATCACCGCAAAGGACAATCCCGCCTTCGGCGGCGTCTACAAGCTCGCGGCCATCGAAAATGAAGACGGCGTGCTGATGCCTAAGATCAAGCTCTCCGAGAACACGGAGAAAGTGACGAATCCCGGCAACAAGACGGTATACAGGATCTACGACAAGGAATACCACAAGATCCGCGCGGATCTCATCTGCCTTGTCGACGAGTCCTTCGATCCGGCCGACGATATGCTCATCTTCGATCCGATCGAGACCTGGAAGAAGACCCGCATCCACGGAGGAACCTACGAGCTCCGCGAGCTCCTCGTTCCGGTCTTCATCGGCGGCGAGTGCGTCTATACCTCTCCCTCCGTCATGGAGATCCGCGACATCTGCACGCAGGAGAAGGCCACGCTCTGGGAGGAGACGCTCCGCTTCTCCAACCCGCACGAGGTCTATGTGGATCTTTCCGACCGCCTTTACGACATCAAGAGATCGCTTCTCGCGCAGATGAGCGCGGGTGCGCTGGACTGAGGATATGCCCATGCACGCAGTTGTGCTCGACGTTGACGACACCCTCTATGACCGGATGGATCCGTTCCTTGCCGGTTACGGAAAGTATCTTGAAAAATATCTGCCTCGCGCCGACCGGCGCGAGGTATTCAATGCCTACATCCTCCGAGGCAACGAGGTCTTTGAGGAAGCCATGTCCGGCCGCATGACCATGGAGGAGATGCACATATGCCGCATCACCGCCGCCATGGCCGACTTCGGGGTGGACATCACCCGCGGGGAGGCCCTTGATTTCCAGGCGGCCTATGAGGAAGCCCAGCAGCATTTAAGGCTCCGGCCGGGCCTCGAAGAAGCCCTGGATGCCTGCGCCGCGCGCGGCAGATTCATGGGCGTCATAACAAACGGAAAATCCGCGGCCCAGATAGGCAAATGCAGGGTCCTCGGCCTGGAGCGCTGGCTCCCGGAGGACCACATCCTGCCCTCCGGCGCCATCGGGATCTCCAAGCCCGATCCGCGCATCTTTAAGGAAGCGGAGTCCCGCTGGGGCCTTGACCCCGCGCACACCTGGTACGTCGGAGACTCCTACTCCAACGACATCAGCGGCGCCAAAGCCGCCGGCTGGCACACCCTCTGGTTTGACTTTCTCGGCCTGAGCCGGCAGGATGACAGCCTCACCGCCGATATCATCGCCTGCACGCCGGAGGAACTCGCGGCCGCTGTGCGTAAGCTGTAGTTTTAAGAATATAAAAAGGGATCCGCCGGATCCCTTTTTCTTTTCCCTTATCTTTTTGTTTCTTTCGCGCCCTAGATCAGCTCCCCGTCGAGGAAGTGCCGGATGTACGGAAGAGCCGCACCGATCGTGATGCTGTGCTTCGGCATTTTGCTGATCTGGATGTAGTTGCGCTCTTCCGGGAAGGGCGTCAGTCTTTCGATCTCTTCATATAAATAAATGATATCTTCCTCGTCGATGTAAGCGGCGAGGTAGCCGCCCAGCACGATGGTCGTATCGCAGAACAGGTGCAGGTTGTTGATGGTGAGCGCCAGGTAGCCCAGGAATTTTTTCCAGCGCTTTCTGGCTTCCGCGTCACCCTTCTCGTGCGCCGCGAAGTATTCCTCTTCGGTCATGTCCGTCCCGTCCAGGAGGGCGCTGATGGAGCACACCGTCTCAATGCATCCGCGGTTCCCGCAGTAGCATTCCTTCCCGCGGGGCTGTATCCTGATGTGCTCGAGCGTGCTTGCTCTTCCGTGCGGTCCGCTCACGATCTTGCGGCCGAAGACCATGGAGGAGCCGAGGTGCTCCGAGATATTCAGATACAGGAAGCTTTTCAGCTCCGGGGAATGCCAGAGCTCCGAGTCCGCCGCGGCGTCCGAGTCGTGGAGGAAGCAGCAGGGATATTTCAGCCGGCTGCTGAAGGCGGAGATCTTAAGACCCGTGCAGTTTAAGATCTTGCCGTAGAGGATCTCTTTGCCGTCCACGCTCACCAGTCCCGGCAGGGCCAGCCCTATTCCCAGGATCCTGTCCTTCCCGGAGGGAAGTCCGTCAATGAACTTGTTGATCTCCCCGCAGAGCGTATCGAGATACTCTTCCGTATTCTCATAGTGCAGGTCCATGACGATCCGGTGCGAGCTCACGCCCTTCAGGTCCACGCGAAGCATTTTTACCTGCCGGCTGAGGATCTCTATTCCTATCGCAAAGCGGTACTCCGGATCGATCGAGTAGGCTGCCGCTTTTCTTCCGGCGAGATCGGAAGCGATCTGCCCCGTCTTGCGGATGAGCCCCCGCGTCTCCAGCTCCGAGATCTTTGTCGTTACCGTCGTCCTGCTCAGGCGCAGGTTGTACGCGATGTCCTGCTGCGAGACCGGTCCGTTCGTATATATATATTGGTAGATAAGCTTCAGGTTATTCTGGCTTATCTGAGCGGGTGTGATACTGTTCTTCATCTCCGCCGCCTCCTGTCATTCAGTTCCCACGATGTAGTGTTATTTATGTCAAAATATTAGTATCTTTATATTAGTATATTATATATGTAAAATCAATTGTAAAAATTTCCTATTTTCAAAACCTGTTTTGTATAATCATTTTGCCTGTCGCTTTTAAAAATTGCATAAATTCCATCCGGTATTTTAGTCTAGTATTACGAATTGACTTTTGTATTGCCATCGCATATTATGATGATACATAATGATTAATGCTTTTACAAAATCAAAAAGCAAAACAAGATTTCAAAACGACAAAAACTTATAACTTATCGCTTATGATCAAGTGCATGAGGCAGGAAAGGAGAGGCTATGGGAATTATTGAAAGTATGCGGCTTGACGGAAAGAAAGGCTATGTAACGGGCGGTGCGAGAGGCATCGGAAAGTGCACGGCCACCGGTTTCGCCGAGGCAGGCGCGGACGTAGCGATCGTCGATCTTGACTATGATGAGGCTGTCAAGACCGCGGCTGAACTCGCAGAAAAGACCGGCAGGAAGGTCATCGCCATCAAGTGCGACTGCACGGATCCGGAGCAGGTCGACGCGATGATCGCTCAGGTAGTCGATGAACTCGGCGGCCTCGACTTCTGCCACAACAATGCAGGCATCTGCATCAACGCTCCGGCTGAGGAGATGACCTACGCACAGTGGTCAAAGGTCATCAACATCAACCTGAACGGCATTTTCCTTACGGATATCGCAGCCGGCAAATACATGCTCGCGCACGGCGGCGGCTCCATCATCAACACGGCTTCCATGTCCGCTCATATCGTCAATGTACCGCAGCCGCAATGCGCGTACAACGCTTCCAAGGCCGGCGTTATCCAGCTGACGAAGTCCCTGGCGATCGAGTGGGCCAAGAAGGGCGTCCGCGTGAACTCCATCAGCCCGGGATACATCGGAACGGACCTCGTTCTTACGAACAAGACCCTCATCCCGCTGATCGAACAGTGGAACGCGATGGCTCCCATGGGCCGTCTCGGAAAGCCCGAAGAGCTTGAGTCCATCTGCGTATATCTGGCAGGCGACACCAGCAGCTTCACAACAGGCTCCGACTTCATCGTCGACGGCGCCTTCACCTGCTTCTGATCGAAGCCCCCAGGGGCCGGATCCGAAAATAACTGCCGCAGGAAAGCGGCAGCGGAATTATAAACCAGGATTTCATTATTTATTAAAACGAACAATTTATAAACAGGAGGTATTTAAAATGAAAAAAGGTTTACTCGCAACGCTCGTTTCCGCAGCTATGATCGCAACCATGTTCTCCGGCGCTGCAATGGCAGAGTCCACCGGTGATACCGAAGGCTTCCAGGCTACCCCGGAATGGTACGCAGAGGCAGATCTCTCCGTACTGGAAGGCAAGAAGCTCGGCATTACGATCCAGTCGCTGCAGAATTCCTACTGGGCAGGCGTTATGACCGCCCTCGGCGAAGTCCTTGACGAGGCAGGCGCAGATTACAACATCGTTGCCTGCGACGACAGCTCCGCTACACAGATCGGCCAGATCGAGAACTTCATCTCCGCCGGCTGCGACCTGATCATGGCTCATCCGTCAGATGCCGCCGCTCTTGAAGATGTCTTCGCGGATGCTCGTGATAAAGGCATCAAGGTTATGTGCTGGGATGATCCGATGGAGAACACCGATGTCAACTGGATCCTGGACAACCACTATCTCGGCAACCAGATCGGCCAGCTGGCAGGCGAATTCATCAACGAGCACTATGATGCAGACAACAAGGCAGAAGTTATCGTGATCGGCTATCCGCAGACCAAGATCCTCCTTGAAAGAGAAGAAGGTATCATGGAAGGCCTTGAGCAGGTCGCTGACGGCAATTATGAGATCGTTGCAAACCAGGCAGGCATCATCGCTTCCGATGCACAGACCGCAGTTGAGACCACGCTGCAGGCTCATCCGGACGCAAAGGTCGTTGCCGGTATCGGCGCAGGCGCTATGATCGGTGCTGACGAAGCTCTGAACATCGCTACCGGCGGTGAGATCCCCGAGGACATGGGCGTGTTCACGACCGACGTTACCAAGCAGCAGCTTGAACAGCTTCAGGACGAGACCTATCCGGCAAAGGGCATCATCGGTTTCGAAGGTTCTGATGAAGATACCGCACGCAGCTGCGCTTCCGTATACGCAAAGCTCATCGCAGATGAGATCACGGATCAGAACGTATTCCGCGCAGTTGTTCCGATCACCCCGGACACTGTCGATTCGATCATGGAAGGTATGAAATAATCAGGCTTCAGGCTGCAGATCAAGGCAGGCATAAGACCCTGAAAAAATCATAACTTTGGGGAAATAAAGCATGCGCCCCTTCCCCCGGGAGGGGCGCATGTGTTTCCTGTTAAATGAGGAGGACATAAATGAGCGAAGATTATGTTCTGGAATTGGAACACATCCGAAAAGAATACCCCGGTGTTGTGGCTCTCAAGGATGTTACCCTGCAGCTTCGCCGCGGTGAGATCCTGGGCCTGATCGGTGAGAACGGCGCCGGAAAATCCACCCTGATCAAATGCTGCTCCGGAGCGGTCATTCCCACCTCCGGCAAGATCCGGATCAACGGCAAGGAATTTGACCGTATGACACCGCAGCTGGCAGCCGAAAACGGCATCGCCATCATCTACCAGGAATTCAACAATGTAAAAGAGCTCTCCGCCGCCGAGAACCTTTTCCTCGGACGTCCCATCCGCAAGGGCATGGTGATCGACAAGAAAGAGATGGAGAAGAAGGCGCAGGAAGCGTTCGACCAGCTCCACATCAAGATCGATCCGAAGGAACTGGTCAAGAACCTGACCGTCGGATATCAGCAGATGATCGAGATCGCGAAGGCCGTCCAGCAGGATGCGCAGGTGCTGATCATGGATGAGCCCAGCGCGCCGCTTACGACCAACGAAGTGCAGAGCATGTTCGAGGTCGTGGAGCTGCTGAGGAGCAAGGGCGTTTCCATCATCTACATCTCCCACCGTCTGGAGGAGATCTTCCATCTTTCCGACAGGATCGAAGTCATCCGCGACGGCGAATACGTAGAGACCCTGATCACGAAAGAATCCAATGTGGATCAGCTGATCCGCCTTATGGTCGGCCGCGAAATGACGCAGAAATATCCGCCGCGCGAGCCGTGCATCGACGAGAACAACGTCGTCCTTGAACTGAAAGATGTCTGCGGCAACGGCGACAGGAATATGAGCCTTCAGATCCACGCCGGCGAAGTCCTGGGCCTTGGCGGCCTTGTGGGCGCAGGCCGAACCGAACTCGCGCAGGTGATCTTCGGATCCAAGCAAAAAGATTCCGGCCAGATCCTTCTGAACGGGAAGGAGATCAATCCCAAATCACCCAGGGAAGCGATCGACCTCGGCATCGCGCTGGTGCCCGAGGACCGCAAACGCCACGGGGCGCTGCTGGGCATATCGATCAAAAACAATATCAACATGCCCATCTATAAGAGGATATCTACGGCCAGCGTCATCAACTCAAAAGTAGAAAAACAGAACGCCGAAAAGTACCGAGAGGAAATACAGATCAAATGTCCCTCAACGAACCAGCTGGTCAAAAACCTCTCCGGCGGCAACCAGCAGAAGGTCATCCTCGGCAAATGGCTTGCTGCCGATTCACAGGTGATCATCTTCGACGAACCGACACGCGGTATCGACGTCGGAGCCAAATATGAGATCTACAACCTGATCAACGATCTCTGCGCGCAGGGCCGGGCAGTGCTGATGATCTCATCGGAAATGGAAGAGCTGATCGGTATGTCCGACCGGATCATCGTACTTGCCGAAGGCGAGATGACCGGCGAACTTCAGAAAGAAGAGTTCAACGCTGATTTGATTATGGCCTATGCTTCAGCGGTTGCGGACAAGAAGGAGGGTTAAAAGTGGAAAACAAGAAAAGTGCAAAAAGCTTTTTTGTTCAAAACGCGATTTGGGGCGTTTTCCTCATTGAGGTGATCATATTCGCGGTCGCCAGTCACGGAACATTTACTTCCGGAAGCAACATCGTCAACATCCTGCGTCAGGTTTCCTACTATGGTATTGCTTCCGTCGGTATGACGTTCGTGATCCTGATCGCCGGCATCGATCTGAGTATCGGTTCCATTATCACATTGGTCAACATGATCTGCGCCTTCATGATGGTAAACATGGGCTGGAACATGTGGATCGCCATTCTGATCTCCCTGATCGTAGGTATGGTGATCGGTCTTCTGAACGGCTGCATGGTCGCCCTCGTCGGCATGCCGGCTCTGATCGCGACATTTGCTTCGCAGACGGTCTTTGAAGGCATCGCTTTCCTGATCACCAACGGCCGTCCGATCTCCGGTTTCACAAAGGACAATCCGGCGATCAACCTGTTCGCGCGCTGGACCATCGGGCCCATCCCGATCTGCGCGATCCTCATGGCTGCCTGCTTCGCGCTCGGCAGCTTCATCCTGAACAAGTCCTATTTCGGACGTTACTTCTACGCGATCGGCGGCAACGAGGAGGCTGCAGAGCTTTCCGGTATCCGCGTCAATCACGTAAAGATCCTCATCTACGCACTCTCCGGACTGTTCGCGGCTCTTGCGGGTATCGTGCTTCTCTCCCGTTCCGGTTCCGCGCAGACGACAGTCGGTAAAGGACTCGAGTTCGATGTCATCACCTGCGTGGTGCTGGGCGGCGTTTCCGTCAACGGCGGCGTCGGCCACATCTCAGGCGTGGTCGCCGGCGTTCTGATCATCGGATCGCTGACCAACGGCATGATCCTGCTGAACGTATCCGACTATACGCAGATGGTCGTCAAGGGCCTCGTCCTTGCCGTCGCCGTCGGTATCGACTGCCTGTCCAAGAAGCGCGCCACGACCTGATCAGGCGTGGATGAAAACCTAATCAAACTGTTTTAAAATGAATGAGAAAAGGGGAAGCACTACTTCCCCTTTTTCTTTCAAAGGAGGGAAGCTATGAATGCTGCTGAATTGATCAAAACCGGGAACACTGCCCTCGGAATCGAATTCGGTTCGACCCGCATCAAGGGCGTCCTCATCGATTACGACGGAAACGTCCTCGCGACGGGCGGTCATGAGTGGGAAAACAAACTCCGGGACGGCATCTGGACCTACGACCTGGCGGATGTGGACAAGGGGCTTCGCCTCTGCTACTCCTCTCTCCGCAAAGAAGTCGAGGAAAAATACGGTGTTACGCCGGAGACCTTCGGCGCGATCGGCATCAGCGCCATGATGCACGGCTATATTGCTCTCGACAGTGACGACAGGCAGCTTGCGCCGTTCCAGACGTGGAGAAACACCAACACGACGCAGGCCGCGGATGCGCTGACAGAGCTGTTCGATTACAATGTTCCTCTGCGGTGGTCGGCAGCGCACCTCTATCAGCGGATCCTCGACGGGGAAGAACATGTAGGCAGGATCTCGTCGGTATTTACACTGGCCGCCTACATGCACTATAAGCTGACGAGGCAGAAGGTGATCGGCATCGGCGATGCCGCCGGCATGTTCCCGATCGATTCCGACATCCTCGATTATAACCAGGAGATGGCCGACAAGTTCGACGCGCTCATGGCAGGGAAGGGATGCCCCCTGAAGGTCAGGGAAGTCTTCCCGAAGGTCCTCGCCGCGGGCGAAAACGCCGGCTGCCTGACCGAAGCCGGAGCCGCTCTGCTCGATGAGACCGGCGCCCTGAAACCCGGCATTCCGCTCTGCCCTCCTGAGGGCGATGCGGGCACCGGCATGGTGGCGACCGATTCCGTCGCGCCCAGGACCGGCAACCTCTCCGCGGGCACCAGCACCTTCGCGATGGTCGTTCTTGAGAAGCAGCTTGGCAAGCTCCACAGGGAGATCGATATGGTGACGACGCCCTCCGGCTTCCCGGTCGCGATGTCACATGCCAACAACGGCACCTCCGATCTGAACGCTTGGGTCGGCATGTTTAAGGAATTCTGCGGTCTCATGGGGATCGAGGCGGATATGGGCGAGCTGTACGGAAAGCTCTATACCCACTCCCTTGAAGGCGATCCCGACTGCGGCGGGCTGCTTGCCTACGGCTACTATTCCGGAGAGAACATCACCTTCATCAACGAAGGGCGCCCGCTGTTTGTCAGAACGCCGAACAGCGCCTTCAATCTGGCGAACTTCATGAAGGTCAATCTCTATACCTCCCTCGGCGCGGTCAAGATGGGCATGGACATCCTGCTCAAGGACGAAGGCGTGAAGCTTGACCGCATCATGGGCCACGGCGGCCTGTTCAAGACCCCGGGCGTTGCGCAGCGCTATCTGGCCGCGGCGGTAAACGCGCCGGTCACGGTCATGGAGACGGCTTCCGAGGGCGGCGCATGGGGCATCGCGCTCCTTGCCGCGTACATGGCGGACGGAAGGAAAGAAGGCAAGCTGGAGGATTACCTGGAAAGCAGGATCTTCGCAAAGCTCGCGGGCTCCACGATCGCGCCCGACCCGGCCGAGGTGGAAGGCTTCGAAGTCTTCACGGACCACTACAAAGCCGGACTGCCCATCGAGGTCTCAGCGATCGACTCAGTGAAATGGTGAATGCAAAAGGAGTGATGACAGCATGAAAGACACCATGATTCAGCAGGTCATGACCGAACCCGGAAAGATCTCGTTTCGCGAGATCCCCGTGCCGGAACCCGGCCCCGACCAGGTACTTGTAAAGATCAAAAAGATCGGCGTATGCGGGAGCGACATCCATGTATACCACGGCACCCATCCCTATACCTCCTACCCTGTGACGCAGGGCCATGAGGTCTCCGGCCAGGTCGTAAAGACCGGCGCGTACGTGACGGATATAAAGGAAGGCCAGAAGGTGACCATCGAGCCTCAGGTATTCTGCGGCAGATGCTACCCCTGCCTCCACGGGAAATACAACCTCTGCGAAAAGCTGAAGGTCATGGGCTTCCAGACGACCGGCACCGCAAGCGAATACTTTGCCGTCGACGCGTCGAAGGTGACCCCGCTGCCGGAAGGAATGACCTACTCGGAGGGCGCCATGATCGAACCGCTGGCGGTGACTGTCCATGCGGCGAAGCGCTTCCCGGACCTTAAGGGCGCGAAGGTCGTCGTCCTCGGCTGCGGTCCGATCGGCATCCTGCTCATCCAGTCCCTGAAGGCCCTCGGCGCCGCGAAGGTCCTGGCGACCGATATCTCCGACATGCGCCTTGAGCTGGCAAAGAGCCTCGGCGCCGACTATACCGTCAACACCGCGAAGGAAGACTACGCCGAAGCCCTTGTCCGGGCCTTCGGACCCGACAAGGCGGATGTCGCCTACGACTGCGCGGGCAGCGACATCACCATGGACCAGGCGATCCAGAACGCGCGGAAAGGAAGCACCATCATCCTCGTCGCCGTCTTCGGCAAGCGCGCCAGCGTTGACCTCGCAAAGCTCAACGACTCCGAGCTGGACCTCAACACCTCCATGATGTACCGCCACGAAGACTACGTGGACGCGATCCGCTTCGTCAGCGAAGGCAAAATACAGCTGAAGCCGCTCATGAGCGCCCGCTTCGCTTTCACCGACTATCTGAAGGCCTATGAATACATAGACGCCAACCGGGAGAAAGTAATGAAAGTGCTCATCGACGTGGATCCCGCGGACGAATAAAGAGATCCCGCAAACGGGCTCCGGCAGATGCCGGGGCCCGTTTTTTGTGCTGCTTTTGCAGCCGGCGATGGGCCGGGCGGCATGGAGTCCTTGCGGAAGGGATTCCTGTATGCTATAGTTAACGGCGAAAGGGCCTGCAGACAGAGGCGGCAGACAGCAGCTGCCCGGTTTTTGCAGGGACAGGAGGATATACGAATGAGAAGATCAGGGGAGAAACGTAAAGGCGCCGCGGCCATGCTCGGACTTTCGGCGGCGCTTCTCGGATGGTTCTGCTTTTTCCCGGCAGCACAAAGCGCGCTGGCGGATAATTCTGATGAGGACACGTTCGTGGACTATGTGGACTATCAGGATTATCAGGAAGAACAGGACTACCAGGACTACCAGGATGACGGCGGCTACGCGGAGGATGACGGGATAGACTACGCGGATACGGTCAACGATGAAGACTACGACATGGGTGATACGTATCAGGACGAAGACTACTTCGGCGACGTGGAGTATTACGAAGAGGACTACGAGGATCCTGCTCCTTCCTGGGACGAAGTCCAGCAGCAGGACTGGCAGGAGGAGCAGCCTGAGGAGATCCCCGAGATCGCCCTGGTTGACCGCCCTCTCCTTGAGCCGGCATCGGAAGAAAAGCTCACTTACTGGCAGAACGTCCTTGCGCTGGAAGCAGCGGCGGCCGGCAGCGACGGGGAATTGATCATGAGCCGCTATATCGCGGGCGAGATGGAGGCCATGGGCTACAAGATCTCCGCCCAAAATTTCCACGAAGGCTTCCTGAATAAGCACGGGGTCGACGTCCCCTGCGTCAATATCATCGCCGAGCGCGGCGCCAACTGTGAGGATGCGGAGAAGAGAACGGGCGATATCCTGATCATCTGTGCCCACTATGACGCAAAGGCCGATGCCGCGGCTGCCTCCTCCGGAGAAGAAGCTTCCGGTGAAGAAAGCACCGAAGCGGATGGTTCCGGTGAAGATGTTTCCGCCGAAGAAAGCACCGAGGAGGAAGCTTCCGCGGGGTACGCCTCCACGAATGAGCTCTTCGCGGGGGATAAGTCGGGAGCTGCGGTCGCTTTGGAGCTGGCGCGGATCTTTTCCAAGGAACAGCTGACCACGGATCTCTGCTTTGTCTTTCTCTCCGGTGAGGAAGACGGCTGGTTCGGCTCAGACAATTTCGCGCACTTTCTTGAGAAGAACGGCGTGAAGAACATAGTCGGCGTATTATCCATAGAGCGCGCCGGATTTGTGTTCAAGACCGAAAACCTGGAGACCCCGCTTGCGAGCCGGATCCTCACGGTGGACGGAGAACAGACGAAGATCGGCAGCTATGTGCAGAAAGAAGGCCTGAGCGGAACTTTGAAGGCGCTGGAAGAGGCTGAGGGCGCCGTGCAGATCGAAGGCGGCGGGGACGCCTTGCAGATCGAGGGTGCCGAGGGCGATGAGGAGTCCGGAGAGCCCGCGGAGGTCATCCCGGGAAGCTTCGAAGAACTTCTGCAGACAGGCAGCTGGGAATACAAAAAGGATACGGGAAGCAGCGAGGCGGCGTTCGCGGTCAGGGATTATGACGCGGCGGCCGTTACGCAGGTGCTGCCGAAGGAAGAGGATATTCCGGAGCAGTACAGGTCAGAGCTTTCTGACAGGATCTATCCTTCCCTTTCCGAACTGATCAAAACGACCAATATACTGGCGGCTGCTATCGGGCAGATGGTTGTCAGCTATTGACATGAGCAAGGAGTAAAAATGAAAAAACCGACACTGGTCATCATGGCAGCAGGCATGGGAAACCGCTACGGCGGGCTCAAGCAGATCGACCCTGTGGACGAGCAGGGACATATCATCATGGATTTTTCCATCTATGACGCGGTGAAAGCCGGCTTCGGCAAGGTCATCTTCGTGATCCGGCGCGAGAATGCGGCGGATTTCAGGGAGGCGGTCGGAGACCGCGTAAGCAGGATGATCCCGACAGCCTACGCCTATCAGGATCTCGATGCTCTCCCGGAGGGCTATGAAGTGCCCGAAGGGCGCGTAAAGCCCTGGGGTACAGGGCATGCGGTCCTGTGCTGCAAAGACGAGATAGACGGACCCTTCGCTGTTATCAACGCCGATGATTACTACGGCGCGGAGGCCTTCCGGCTGGCGGCCCGCTTCCTTGGCGCGGCTGAGGAAAACGCGGACGCGGACGCCCCGATGCAGTTCATGATGGTGGGTTACGAGCTGCAGCGGACCATCACCGAGAACGGCTTCGTCTCCCGCGGGATCTGCGAGACAGACGAGGACGGATACCTGAAGGGGATACAGGAAAGAGTGCGTATCGAACAGCACCCGGACGGGATCGCCTTTACCGAAGACCGCGGAGAGACCTGGGAGAAGCTGGATCCCGAAGCGACCGTGTCCATGAACATGTGGGGCTTCACCCGGGATTTCCTGCCGGAGCTTGAGGCAAGGTTCATCCCCTTCCTCGATAAAGGGCTCAGGGAGAGGCCGGTGAAATGCGAATACTTCCTGCCATTCGTCGTCGACGAACTCCTGCAGGAGGGAAAAGCAGTCGTAAAAGTGGAAAAGACGAAAGAACAGTGGTACGGTGTCACGTACCGCGAAGACAGGCCGGTCGTTGTGGAGGCTGTCCGGAAGCTGAAAGAGAACGGGAATTATCCCGAGACATGGTGAGAAGAAAGCCGGCGGCCCCGGAGGACATATGCGATACTATATATCCGATCTGCATTTTTATCACGAATCACTGAACTACCAGCTGGACTGCAGAGGCTTCGGGGACCGCACGCAGATGAACGAAGCCATGATCAGAAAATGGAACGACCGGGTCCGTCCGAAGGATGAAGTCTTTATCCTCGGCGACCTCTCCATGGGAATGGGCGATGCGACAAACGAGATCGTCAGCAGGCTCTCCGGAAAGCTGTACCTGATCGAGGGCAATCACGACCGCTTCCTGCGCGACAAGCACTTTAACCGGGAGCGGTTTGAATGGATCCGCCCCTACGCGGAGATCCACGACAGCGGGAAAAAGGTCATCCTCTCGCACTATCCCATCTTTTTCTACAACAGGCAGTACAGGAGAAACAAAGACGGCTCCGACCGGACCTACATGCTCTATGGCCACGTCCACAACTCGGAAGACGAGCTTCTCGTCGATGAGTTTCAGGAGATCATCCGCTCCAGGACCCGCGTCCTGCACCACGAGGAAGAGCCCAGGCAGCTCCCCTGCCACATGATCAACTGCTTCTGCATGTACTCTGACTACACACCGCTCACCCTGGAAGAATGGATCGAAAACGACCGCGCGCGCCGCGGCGCTCTTCACAGGGATCTCTGATGACAAAAAACAGCATTCCGGCGCTCATCCCTCAGCGGGACGCCGCGCCGGAATGCGCAGTTTCTCGTTCCGGTCGATCTGTATCAGCAGACCGTCCTGAAAAACCAGATTTAATGTACCATACTGCAGTCCTTCCGCCTGCTTCTGTATAAGGCGGATCTGTTCTTCTGAAAGAGGCTGGTTCTTATTCTCGGACATCGGTCTACCCCTCATCACTTACTCACCCTGTGCCTATAACATACTTTTCTGATATGTTTTATTTGCGTCTGTGTGATGAATGATACACCCTCCCCGGCCTGTTGTCAACTCTTTTGTTGCGTATTCGCGCGTCTGCGTCTGCGTCTGCGCCTTCTCAGCAGAAGGATGATCACGAGCAGCGCTGCGATCCCGCCGGTGATCTCAGCCGGAAGTGCCCGGATCGGCAGCGGAATGATCTTCTCACGCTCGGTCAGCGCTCTGTAGCGAACAGTACCCCCGTTTTCGAGCGGGAACACAATATAGCTGCCGTCCGTCTCATAGGAGATCTCTTTCCATTCCTCTTCATTTTCCGCCTGATACAGCTTTCCTCCGGTCTCCGCCTTCATCCTGACTTTCAGCGGACCTTCATAGTCTGTCACCGTGACCGTATAGGCCGTCGCATCCACCAAAGCAGAAGGATCATCCGGATTCTCCACCTGGACGGTATTAGCGGATATCTGCAGATCGTTCCCCGCATAGAAGGTGCCCTCCACCAGGAAGAGCGGGGGATTTCCGTCTGCCGTAAGCGTAAGGGTCGGGCGGTGATACGAACCTGTCACAGTGATATCACTGAAAACAGCATCCTTGTCAAAATCATCCCAGACCCAGAAATCGTCGCCGTCATTTGCCACTTCCGGAAGTTCTGTCACGGATGCGCCGAACGGAACGACGACCTGCGCGATGATCTCATCACCGACCATATATGTGATGACGGGGTTCGATGATGCGTCGGCCTCGCGCATGCCTCCGGTCACGGCCCGGCTCCGCTCTTCGGGTTCCTCTTTGGGAGCGGTTTCGGTTTCGGGCCCGATGCTCCCGCTGCCCTCTTCGCCGACACTTTCCTGCGCCGCTTCCACAGCTTCAGGCTGTGCGCTTTCCTGCGCCGCTTCCACAGCTTCAATCTGTGCGCTTTCCTGCGCGGCTTCCAGATCTGCCTGTGTGAATGGATCCGTACTTCCGCTGAAGCTGACGCCGTCCACGCCGCCCAGTCCGCGGTCTAAATACCGGTTGTCCAGCACCTTTGAATCAGCCTGTCCGGAGATCGCCCCCTGGAATTCGCCGTTGCCGTCGATCTGGCTGTAGGAAACGCACGATGTGATCACGCTGCCTTTTCCGGCAATTCCTCCGATATACCCCTGACCTTCCAGCAGGTTTCTGGTCTGGCAGTTCGTAATGACTGCTCCCGCAGTTCCCGCAATGCCGCCGCAGTAATCTCCTTCACTGACAGCGATCTCGCCGGTGCTCACGCAGTCGGAAATGATCCCGTATTCGAGCGTGCCGGCAATGCCTCCGGCTGTCGTTTTCCTTGCTGCGATATTTCCTCTGTTTTCACATTCACGCACGGAAGCATAGATCCGCTTTTTGGCACTCTTCAGAATATACTGGGAAACATTCAGAATATCTTCCGCGTCAAAAAGCTCCTCGTACGCAACGCTTCCGACAATGCCGCCCGCATTTGAGTCGGCGCTTACGGTCCCGCAGTTCAGGCAGGAAGATATGGCGCCTTCATTGCTCTGCCAGGCATCCGGGATCTCCTCCTCTTCATCCTCCTCGTCTGTCATAACGGTCTGCAGATCGGCAAGGTAGTCAAACAGCGTATCATAAATGGTATCCATCTGATCCATCACTGCCCGGAAGTCCGAAGAAGCCGTCGATGCGATCGCTGCAGCATCGTCATTCAGCGGGTCCAGAGATGTGAGCAGATTCCCGAAGGATGTATAAAACGGCTCGGTGTCCGGCGCTTCAAACTGCAGCTCGCTCAGGATCTCCTTTGCATCCGCGATCGCTTCCCCGTCCAGCAGGTTTCCCGCATGTCCCAGAAGCTGTTCCAGCAGCGCCGCCATCTCGTCTGTATTCGGGAGCGCGTCTTCCAGACCGATCTGGAGGTTTCCGTCCAGATTTCCGCCCGCAGAGCCGGACGCGCTGAGATCCGCGGCACCACTTAATTCAATTCCTCTGCCGACAGCTGCAATGCCGGCAGCATAAGCATACTCCGGATCCTCGTCCGGCAGTTCCTCCGCTTCCACGGTTCCGGACTCCAGTTCCGGCGCGTCCGGCTCCGCATTTGCGGTCGGCATATCCATCACGATCGTATTGTAATCATCATCCGCGGCCGCCTCTTCGTCATAGTAATCCACGTAGTAATCATCGGCAGCCGCACCTTCGTCGTAGTAATCGACGT
>CAJOLD010000030.1:0-12041 GCA_905235435.1 uncultured Lachnospiraceae bacterium | reverse complement strand
TCATCGGCAGCCGCATTTTCATCGTAGTAATCGACAGCGTAATCATCCGCGGCCGCATTTTCATCATAGTAATCGACAGCGTAATCATCCGCGGCTGCCTCTTCGTCATAGTAATCCACGCCGTATGAGTCATCCCCGGTCTGATCATCCTGATCAAAGATCCCGTCTTCGGTCCAGTCTGCGCCCACCGGGATCTCATCCTCACCCGCCATATCCTCCGCGGCCTCAGACAGCGGCGCCTCGCTGGGTGCGCTGTAATAGCCGACGGATCCGTTTGTGCCTCTCTGTACGCCCACAGGTGAACTTCTCCGCGTACCGGCAGAATTCTGCATGGACAGGAGCATGCCTTCCATGTACACAAGGATGCTCCGCATGACTTCACTGTCCACCGAAAGCGCCGTATTGACATCGGCATCCATCGTGCCCTGTACACTGACCGTAAGCGGTTCCGCGAAGAGATTGGTTCCCTTCACCAATTCGGAGAGCTGCTTCAAACAGTCTGCGGCCGCCTCCGCGTCCTCCGTATTGACCGCATCCGCAAGCGTATTCATCAGATCGCGGATCTTCGCTCCCGCTTCGGCAGCTTCCCCGCTCACATCCCCGATCAAAAGCTGCAGCTGCGAAGCCGTGTCCGCGGCATATGCTTCTGCCGTTTCCAGATGATCCCGCATATTCCCGACGCCGGCGGATGCGTCAGAGACCAGGGCCGCAAGCTTTGCGTCCAGATCCTTCAGCTGTCCATGCAGCCTGTCGAGTTCCTCCGAAGAGTATTCCCAGATCGTCTCCGGTTCGATCTGCCCCGCGATGCCGCCCGTATCCTTGCGTCCGAATACCTCGCCGTCATTCCGGCAGTTGCTGATATATCCTTTTGTGATGCCGCAGATGCCTCCGACATTGTAACCCTGGCGGGCATATCCGACACTGCCCCGATTGAGGCAGTTGTCGATCACGCCTTCCGAATCTCCGGAGATCCCGCCGATATTCATGATGTCGATAAATTCCTCATTGCTGAGGGATGCGATATCAAAATTGCCGATCGCCTCCGGCAGGCTCGACGAAATATTGTCCGTCAGGCCCGAAGTCATGCCCGACGATTCCTCCATGGCATCCGTGTTGACTTCGCCGTCGTTCACACAGCTTAAGATCTTGCCTTCATTTTTTCCGGCAATGCCCCCTGAAGCATGCGAAGCAACGACCTTGCCGAATGAGGTGCAGCCGGAGATCACGCCGCCTTTCGCATTGATCCCCGCGATCCCCCCGGCATTTTCCATCGCGGTGATCGTTCCCTGAAAGCTGCAGTTGCTGATCAGGCCGTCGTTTTCCCCGGCAATTCCTCCGATGAACAGCCCGCTGTCCGGCAGAGAAATATCCGCAGCCACATCCAGATCGCGCACAATGGCAGAACCGGTCAGATAGCGGAACAGCCCGACATGCGTTCCGCCCTGTTTGACCTTGTATCCTTTGATGCAGTGCCCCTGGCCGTAAAAGGTTCCGCCAAAACAGGGGATCGATGTAAATCCGCTGCCCGTCAGATCGATATCCTTCTCCAGGACCACGACCAGATCTTCCGACCATTTGTCCAGCACGCAGTCCTTTGAAAGCTGCACCATCTGCTCCGCAGTGGAGATCCGAAGGGTGCGGACCGGTCTTTTTTCCGGATTCTGCGCGGAGACATCCAGTCCCTGCAGGGATCCGTTTCCTGTTTTCGCGCCCATGGCAGACATCGGAAACACACTTGAAGATATCTGTATGATCAGGACGCCCGACATCACCCAGGCAGTCCACTTTCCAACTTTACGCTTCAACCGGAGCATCTCCTTTCCCGCCTTCTTCGTCCTTTTTATCTGACTCTTCCTGCGTTTTCATGTCACTTTCGCTCTCCCCTGCCTCCGGGGTCCCGGTCTCGGTGATCCCCAGATCTTCCAGCGCATTCTTGGGGATCTCGATCTGGAATTTTGTCTTGTCGATCAGCTTGTCAAACAGCAGGATCATCTGCGGCAGGACCGTAAGCACCAGCACGATCGAGATGGCGGCGCCGCGTCCGACCGCAAGGCCGATATGGCCGACATAAACATCGCTGACCCTGTATCCGATGAGCAATCCCGCGATCGTCATGATCAGGCCTGAGGTGATGACCGTACCGAAGCCCTCGTTGACGGCATCCGCCATAGCTTCCTTCTTAGGCTCCTCGAGTTTATTCGCCTGATAGTGGTTCATGATCACGATGGCGTAATCGATCGTCGCACCCATCTGGATGGCGGAAACGATCATCTCTGTCACAAAGGACGAGGTGAGCCCCTGGAAGTACGGGATCGTGAAGTTCAGCCAGATACTGCCCTGGATAACAAATACCAGCACGATGGCGCCGACCACAGACTGGAAGGTGAACAGCAGGATAATGAAGATGAACGCAACCGTCAGGATACTGATCTTTTTCGAATCCGATGTGTAGGATTCCTGCTGATCCCGCGCGCTGGTGATGTTTCCTACCAGCAGCACGCTGCCCGGATCGTAATATTTCTCCGCGATCTCGCGGATGTCCTCGATCAGCGCATTCGCTTCCGGACCTTCGTCAGGCACCGTCGCTATAAACAGCATGCGGTTGTAGTTTTTACCGCGCAGCTGCTCCGTCCCGCGTTTCAGCTCGGTCCGAAGCGGCTCGATCTCTTTCATCTGATCATCGGTAAGGGATACAACTCCCTGGTCGATCTTTTCAAACAGATACTCAAACATATCCAGAAGGACCACGCGGTATTCCTGCGCATCGCCGAAGATCACCTGGTATTCCCCGTGCTGGATACCGTAGGCTTCAAACAGCAGGAGCGCTTCCTCGATATCCAGATCCAGCAGCTCCGCAAACATGCGCGGGGTGTAGGAATCCGTCAGCACATGCTCGTCGTCGATCTTTGTGTTGGCAAGGCCGGTCGCGGACTTGACCTTCTCCAGTGCCTCCGCCTCGGCAAGGATCTTTTTCTCATTTTCATAATATCCGGAAGGAACGATCAGCGCGACCGGCGTCGCGTCATCAAAGGTATCCGTGATCTTGTGCATGGCCGTGCGCGCCGGCGACTCCACCAGCTCCGTGATGGTGGAATCGGAAAAAGCGTACTCTGTCAGGCCGGAATAATGCACCGCGAACGGGATCAGCAGCAAAAAGATCCACACAAAGATAAACCATGACTTCGACAGGAAAACGCCCCAGGGCCGGATGTTCGGAACATGGTTTTTATGCTGGGTCTTCTTCAGCCGTCTGGGGAAGAGCATGATCATGGCAGGCATAAGCAGAAATACCGTGATCAGGCTGCACAAAATGCCCTTTGTCAGTACGACGCCCATATCATATCCCAGCCTGAACTGCATCATAGTCAGCGCGATCAGGCCTGAGATGGTCGTAAGGGAGGAGGCCGAGATCTCCACGATCGCCTTGGACAGCGCTTCGATCAGCGCTTCCTTGACATTGGGATTGACCGCCACTTCATCCTGATACCGGTGACTTAGAATAATGGCATAGTCGATCGCCAGCGCCAGCTGCATGATGACCGCAATGGAATTGGTGATGGACGAGATCTCTCCAAGCCAGAAGTTCGTCCCCATGTTCAGCAGCGCCGCGAAGAAGAAGACGATGAAAAAGATCACGACTTCAAAGTAACTCCGCGATGTAAAAAGCAGCACGGCAATGATCACAAGCAGTGTGAGCAGCAGCACGCCGCCCATCTGGCTGGCCAGCTGTGCGGAGAAATCATATCCGATCTCTGTCGAAACATAGATATCATAGTCCGCGAGACGTTCCTTGATGTGATCCATCTCCGCTTCGATATCCGGGTCCGTCGCGATCCCGTCGAAGGAGATGGAGAGCAGTGCCGCGGAATCCTTAAAGTGCTGGGGTGAATCGTCAAAATCAACGCCGGTGACATGCTCGTACCTTCCGATCTCATCCGAAAGCGTCTTCGCGATCTCATAAGAGACATTGCCGATCATCACATCCGCGGTCGCGTAGGTAATGAATTCATCCTCCATGATGGACAGGCCGCGCCTGGTCTCGGTCGTTTCAGGCAGGAAAAATGCCAGGTCGCCGTTCGTCTTCACTTTTCCGATGGACAGGGCGCAGTAAATGCCCGCCAGCAAAAACAGTGCAATGATCACAAATCTTGCATTCACGATCCCCGTCGCGACAAGTATCATGACATTCTTTTTTTCTTTCGGCCCGCCTGTGCTGCCCGCTGTCTGGTTCTCTTTCTTACTCATGCCGGTTTTTTAACTCCAATTCGAATAGTTCGAGTTCGTGGTTTTTGCAAATCTGCATCATATTATAGACTAAATGCTTTAAAAGTACAATCACCCGCAGCCGGAAATGCCGGAATCAAAAAAGATGGCGGCCCACTGCAGTCGTGAGCCGCCACTCTGTTATTTATTCTGTTTCATTCTGTTCAGATATTTTCTGTTTCTGTGCTCACGCCCGCGCCGCGGGTATCGCAGGTGTCGGACCAGGTCCCGGTCGTGACCGTGAGATCACTGTCGCCCTGCACATAGATCGTTCCGTCCGTTCCCTGCACCGTGACGGTCCTGCCGTCCTCATCGATGATGGTACCGGCCTGCCAGAGCGATGTCAGCGTGCTGTCTCCGGTAACGATCCAGGTCGATGTCTCATCAAGATAAAGGCTGCATGTGCCGTCCCCGCTGCCGCCGGAAAACGTCTCGTCTTCCCGGACGGCTCCGGTCAGGACGCTGCAATCGGTCATATAGAAGTCCAGGGTGCTGATGCTGTCCCAGATCACATCGCCTTCCATCTCCTGCCTGATCGCTGTAAACAGGCAGTCCGATCCGTTGGCGCCCGCCGTGCCCCAGCCGCGCTTGTTGTTGTTGCCCGTGCAGCGCAGGAAAAACGCATTCGTATCGGACGGGGTGATATCGACATTATTCAATGTAATGGTGCACTCTGTGTTGGTCGTATAAAAGAGTCCGCCGCTGCCGCTCGTCAGCGTGCCGCCGTCCATCTCGAAGGTGCCGTTTCCCACCTCCGAGTCGCCGGACATGCTCTGATAGACGATGACCGTCCAGGTGCAGTCGTTCTGATCCTGGTCGGGCATATTGCCGGAGAGATCGCAGTCATAGAGCCGCAGGGTGTTGAGGCCCTCGATGCAGACCGCCTCCGACCCGGTCGCCGCAAGCTGCGCGTCGGCGACGGAAATGTCGGCCGTACAGTAGACCGCCGGCGATCCCGATCCGTTGGATGTGTAGGAGCCGCCTTCAACGGTCATCGTTCCGCCGCCGCGGTCGCTCCGGATGGCCGCCGCGGATCCGCCGTTCGTTTCCACGGTCAGGTTCCGGGCGTTCAGCGTCCCGCCGCCCGCCACATGGATGCCGCCGGACGCGGATTCCTGTGTGGTGATCGTGCTGTCTGAAACAGAGACTGTGCTGTCGCCGTAGGCGAAAACACCTGCACCGCCTTTGGCGTTTGTATCGATCTTCGCGCCGCTCACATTCAGCGTCCCCGCTGTCGCGAGAAGCGCGGCTCCGACGCCGTAGAAGCTGGCGTTATCTCCGCCGGTGCTGTCTCCGGAAGTGCGGGTGACCGTAACATCGGAAAGGGTGACCTTGGCATCGCTGCCGCTGACAAGGACGGCATTCTCATCCGTTCCCTCAGAAATGATCTCCTCGCCGGTGATCTCGCCGTCTTCTTCATATTCATGGACAGCGATATACTCTATATTGGAATTGTCCGATCCGCCGGGGCCGCCCTGGCCGCCCGGCATCTGGCCCATCTCCCCGTCCGGTTTTTCCGGCGGCTGGCCGTCCCGTCCGGCATCTCGCCCATCTCTCCGTCCGGTTTCTCCGGCGGCTGGCCGTCCGGCTTCTCGCCCATCTCTCCGTCCGGTTTCTCCGGCGGCTGGCCGTCCGGCATCTCGCCCATCTCTCCGTCCGGTTTCTCCGGCGGCTGGCCGTCCGGCATCTCCGGCGGTGTTTGTTCCTGCCCGGAGACGGCGGTGGTGTTCGTGGTATCGGTGCTCTCAGCCAGCGCCGCAAAGGTCTGTCCGGTCACCATAGAAAGGCTCAGCAGTCCGCAAAGGACGATCATTCTTTTCTTCATCATCTGTTCTCCTCTCGCTGTGAAGGCGGCTGTCCGCCGCGTTTTTGTCATCGAACTGATGAAACCGATGATACCGGCACTTTGTGTTTTCGCTGTGAACAGCCTGTGAAGGTCCCGTGAATTCCGCCTGTTTACTCCCGCCCGGAAAAGCGCTGCGCGATCCCCGTCAGGATGTTCACCACGGTGTCCATCCCCTCGGCGCTGATATGCTCATACGGTCCGTGGAACGCGTTCCCGCCGGTCCCGAGGTTCGGGCAGGGAAGCCCGCGCCAGCTTAAGGCCGCGCCGTCCGTGCCTCCGCGGATGGGTCTTTCTACGGGCACAAGCCCGCACTCGCGGATGACGTCCTCGGCGCTGCTGACCACCTCCATGCAGTCAGCCAGCTTTTCTTTCATATTTCTGTACTGCTCGCGGAGGATCAGCAGCGCCGTGCCCTCCCCGTATTTCTCATTCATCGTTTTTTCGATATGGCGCAGCGTTTCAAGTCTGGCCTCAAAGCGCTCCGCGCTGTGGTCCCTGACGATGTAGGACAGAGAGGCCGCTTCCACTGTTCCGCTGATGTCTGTCAGATGATAGAAGCCCTCATACCCTTCCGTATGGGCAGGCGTCTCGCAGCCGGGCAGCAGCCCGGCGATCTCGGCGGCCACGAGGGCGGCGTTGATCATCTTATCCTTCGCGTCCCCCGGATGGATGTTAAATCCGGTGATCTCAAAGCGCGCCCCGGCGGCGTTGAAATTCTCATAGGCGATCTCATTCTCCGAATCGCCGTCGACCGTGTAGGCAAACTTTGCGCCAAAGGCGCCGATGTCGAGCAGCCCCGCGCCGCTTCCGATCTCTTCGTCCGGCGTAAAGGCGATGCAGATCCTTCCGTGGGGGATGGTCCCCGCAAGGAGGATCTCCGCCATCGTCATGATCTCGGCGATGCCGGCCTTATCATCGGCCCCCAGCAGCGTCGTTCCGTCCGTGGTGATGAGCGTCCTCCCCGCCCAGTCCGCAAGCTCCGGGAACTGCGAAGGCGAGAGCACGCGTCCGCTCGTCCCGAGGGGCACCTCCCCGCCGTCATAGTTTTCGATGATCTGCGGCCGGACGTTCTCGCCGGAGAAGTCGGGCGCGGTATCCAGATGGGAGATAAAGCCGATGGCCGGCGCGCCGGCGCACCCCTCCGAGGCCGGTATCGATCCGGTGACATAGCAGTTCCCGTCGACGGCCGCGTCCTCGATGCCCATCTGCTTCATCTCATCCACCAGCAGCCGCGCCAGGTCAAACTGTCGCTGCGTAGAGGGCGTCTGCCCGCTCTCCTCATCGCTGGTCGTCCACACCTTCACATATTTCAGAAGTCTCTCGTAAGCTCTCACCTTATGCCTCCTCAAACGGGAATACGAACTGCGTAAGTCCGAAGCGGTCCCTCAGTCCGGTCAGCTCCTTCTGCACGGCTTCGCCGACAGGCACACCGCGGTCCCTGCGGAACTGACGGATCTCGTACTCCTTCTCTCCGGCCGTGTAGATCCTGTCCTGTCCGGGCGCCTTCTCGGAGGCGCGCAGCTCGCGCAGGATATCCCCGGCGGTCTTCTTAAAGACGTCCGCGCCCATAAAGGCCTCGGTGTCGATCGCGATGAAGAAATGTCCCAGCGGATACGGGATCTTCTGTCCGTCCGCCCCGATGCCGGAGAGCATGCGCATGTAGCTGCCGGCCTGCAGGGCCGCGCTCAGGATCTCCACGACCGCCGCGTAGCCGTATCCCTTGTAACCGGCAAGCTCCTCGCCGATGCCGCCGAGCGGCGCAAGGGCGGCGCGCTTCTCATTCAGGGCCCGCAGGATCTCCTCGCTGTCCGTCATCGGCTGCCCGTCACGGCCGATGACCATCCCCGCCGGCGTGGGCTTTCCCGTTCTTGCATAATATTCGATCTTTCCGCGCTGCGAGATGGACGTCGCGCAGTCAAGCACGAAGGGGAATTCCTCGTCCGTGGGCAGGCCGAAGGTGAGGGGATTCGTCCCCAGCATGTTCTCCACGCCGAAGGTGGGCGCGGTAGACGGCCGCGCGTTGGTCCCCGTAATGCCGATCATATTGCGGTCCGTGCACATGGTCGCGTAGTATCCCGCGATCCCGTAGTGCGTGGAATTGCGGACGGCGGTCATGCCCATTCCGTACTTCGCCGCCTTCTCAATGGCCATCGACATGGCCGTCTTTCCGATGACCATGCCCATTCCGTTGTGTCCGTCGATGACGGCCGTCGTGGGCGTCTCGCGGATGATCCCGATCTCCGTTTTCGGGTTCAGGATCCCCGCGTCGATCCGATCGATATAGATCGGTTTGAAGCGGTTGCAGCCGTGGCTCTCGATCCCGCGCCTGTCGCTCTCGAGCAGCACATCGGCGCAGATCGCGGCGTCCTCCTCCGGCACGCCCTCCTTCTTAAAGACCTCGATCATAAAGTCGTTCATCAGTTTCCACGGTACAAAAGGCCTTGTTTCCTGTATCATTTCGCTCCTCCTTTTCCGCGCCGGCCGCGCCGGATCATTCTGTCTGACTCTATTATACCGCGAAACAGGGCAAAGACAATACGCGCGGGATATGATACAATAAGGCAGTGAGGCGGCCGTGCGGCCGCCGTAAAAACCTGCGGAGGAACAAGGATATGACAAAAGAAAATGCCTGGAGCAGATATACAGATGACGACCTCAAAAGTCTGGAAGCGCTGAGCGCGCGCTACATCCGCTTTCTGACCGCCTGCAAGACAGAACGCGAGTGCGCGGACGAAGCGGTCCGCCTCGCGAAAGAAGCCGGTTTCCGCGACCTTGCGGAAGTGATCGCGGCCGGAGAGACGCTTCGCCCCGGCGATAAGGTCTATACCGTCAACATGGGCAAGGCGGCCGCCCTCTATATCATCGGAGAAAAGCCGCTAGAGGAGGGCATGCGCATCCTCGGCGCCCACATCGATTCTCCCCGCCTGGATGTCAAGCAGGTCCCGGCCTACGAGGATTCCGAGCTTGCCTATCTGGACACGCATTACTACGGGGGCATCAAAAAATATCAGTGGGTGACCATCCCGCTCGCCATCCACGGCATTGCCGCAAAGAAAGACGGGACCGCCGTGCAGATCGTGATCGGTGAGGATCCGGCCGATCCGGTCTTCTGCGTCACGGATCTTCTCATCCATCTCGCTGCCGATCAGATGGCCAAAAAGGGAACGGTCGTCGTCGAGGGCGAGAACCTGGACGTGCTGGTCGGAAGCCGCCCGCTGAAAGGAAGCGATGAAGGAGAAGGAAGCGAGACCAAAAAGCAGAAGGAAGCGGTCCGCGCGAATTTCCTGCGCCTGCTTGAGGATAAGTACGGGATCGGGGAGGATGATCTCCTCTCCGCGGAATTTGAAGTCGTCCCGGCAGGGCCTGCCCGCGAGTGCGGTCTCGACCGCAGCATGATCGCCTCCTACGGCCACGACGACCGCGTCTGCGCCTTCACGTCCCTGGAGGCCTTCCTTGAGACCGGGGCGCCGGAGTACACGGCCTGCTGCCTGCTCGTCGACAAGGAAGAGATCGGCAGCGTGGGCGCCACCGGCATGCGCTCAAAATTCTTTGAGAATGCCACCGCGGAGGTGATGAACTGCACAGGCGGGTACAGCGAGCTGAAGCTTCGCCGCTGCCTGCGGGCCTGCCGCATGCTCTCCTCGGACGTCAACGCGGCCTACGATCCGCTCTACGCTTCCGTATTTGAGAAAAAGAACAGCTCCTACCTCGGCCACGGGCTGGTGTTCAATAAATACACGGGCTCCCGCGGAAAATCGGGTTCCAACGACGCCAACGCCGAGTACATGGGCTGGATCCGCCGCGTGATGGACGACGGCAATGTCTCCTTCCAGACCGCCGAGCTCGGCCGCGTGGACGCGGGCGGCGGCGGGACCATCGCCTACATCTCCGCCCTCTACGGCATGGACGTGATCGACAGCGGCGTCGCCGTTCTGAACATGCACGCGCCCATGGAGATCGTCAGCAAAGCGGACGTATACGAAGCAAAGAAGGGGTATCAGGCTTTCCTGACCGCGAAGCAATGATCCAAATCGAAGTGAAGGAGGAAGGTATGGAATCCATTCTTGACGGACTAAATAAAGCCCAGCTGGAGGCCGTGACCGCCACGGAGGGCTATGTCCGCGTGATCGCGGGCGCCGGCTCCGGCAAGACCCGTGCGCTCTCCTCCCGCTTCGCCTTTCTTGTGAACGAGCTGGGGATCATGCCGGGCCACATCCTCTGCGTGACCTTCACAAACAAGGCCGCGAATGAGATGCGCGAGCGCATCCGCCGTCTTACGGGCGACCGGGATACCGGCTACATCAACACCTTTCACGGCTTCTGTGTGTCGGTGCTGCAGGAGGACTCCCACTGCGTCGGCTATCCGAAAAGCTTTCTTGTTCTCGACAATTCCGATATCGACCAGATGCTGCAGATCATCTACGAGGAGCGCGGCCTGACCCTGCGGGATATGACCTTTTCCGCGGCGAGGGATATGATCGAGATGCAGAAACTCGTGCAGCGCCCGGACTACTATCTTGATATGACCGAGATGTCCGCGGACATCCTGCGCAAAAAGTACGAGGAAGCGTCCACCCCCACGGATATCATCTTCTACGGATACCTGTATCAGGAGAAGAAATGCTTCGGGCTCGACTACAACGACCTGATCAAGTTCACGCTCCACATCTTTTCGAAAGATCCGGACGTGTGCCTGAAATGGCAGAAGCGGCTCGAATATATTATGATCGACGAATTTCAGGATATCGATCCGCCGCAGTATGAACTGATGAAGGTTCTCTGCGGCTACCATCACAACCTTTTCATCGTCGGCGATCCGGACCAGACCATCTACACCTGGCGCGGGGCCAACGTGCGCTATCTGATGGATTTCGACCGCGAATTCCCCGGGACGCGCACGATCATGATGATGGAGAACTACCGCTCTCTCCCGCCCATCCTCGCGGCCGCCAATTCCCTGATCGGGAAGAACAAAATGAGGATCGAAAAGGATCTGATCCCGGTGCGCGAAGGCGGATATCCCGTCTTCTGCCACTATGCCGAATCAACGCGCGATGAGGCGCTCTGGATCGCGGACCGGATCGCTGCCCTCGAGGCGGAGGGCGTCCGCCCCGGCGACATCACCATCCTCTACCGCGCGCACTATGTGACGCGCTCCCTCGAGGAGGTCTTCCTGCAGAAGAAGATCCCCTACACGATCTACAGCGGCGTGCCTTTCTACAGCCGCATGGAGATCAAGGACGCGCTCGCCTATCTGCGCATGACGGTCTCGCAGGATGATCTGTCCTTCCGGCGCATCGTGAACGTGCCGAAGCGCAGCATCGGGAAGAGCCGCATGGAGCAGCTGGAGATCTGGGCCGCGGAAGAAGGAGGAGGCCTCTACCGGGCCATGGCCGATCATCTGGAGGATCCGGTCTTTGCCCGGACCGGCGCGAAAAAGTTCGTGGAACTCATCGAGAGTTTCCGCGCCCGCGCGGAAGGCATGACCGTCTCGGAGCTGCTCACCGCCATCCTCGACGAGAGCGGCTACTATGCATTCGAGAGCTTCCGCCGTGGCGATTACGCCATCAGGGTGCGTCACGATGGCTATGAGCCTATCGACGACACTGTGAGCATCTGGAGCGATACCGACCTGCGCTATGTGATGATCGAGATCATCTACGGTGTTGGCGATATCTACGTCAGCCGTACCGGCTGGGCCATGTGGGAAGGCGAGATGCCTGTCAACCCGACTCCTGGTCCGACTCCTGGTCCTAGCGGCGGCAGCAGCTTCACCGAAGGCTTCGAAGGCGGCTTGAACGGCTGGAACGTCATTACCGTGAACACCGATGGTGGCAGCTGGATCCACAGCAGCCAGAACATGGGCGGCTATGACTACACCACCCTCGCCCACGGCGGCACCGGCTTCGCCATGTGCTACTCCTACATCGAC
>CAJOLD010000029.1 GCA_905235435.1 uncultured Lachnospiraceae bacterium | reverse complement strand
GAAGAAGCAGGGCCGTAAAATAGCCCATGTTTCCGTCTCCCCAGACGCCGATCGTCTCCCGGCCGCCATGAGCCGTCGCATCGAAGCGCGAGATGGCGTGGAAGCAGACGGAGACCATCTCCGTGAAGGCGGCCGTCAGGTCGCCCAGGCTTTCCGGAAGAGGAAGCACCCTGTCCGGGCGGGTCACAATGTATTCCTGCATAAAGCCGTCCATCGTGCTCCCGCGAAAAAGGCTCGAGCGCACATAATTTTCTGCCGCGTAAGGGCTCTCCTCCCGCGGCACGTTGGGGATCATGACCACGCGGGTGCCGGGCGCATATGTCCCGGAAGGATCCTGCATGACGATGCCGATTCCCTCATGGATGAGGGCCATGGGAAGCTTTTGGGCAAGGATCTCCGCCGGCCGTTTTCCCTGATAATAACGCTGATCCGCGTTGCAGACGGAGAGATGCGTCGGCCGCACGATCAGCGCTCCGTCCGTCCCGATTTCCTGAAAGGCAGCCTCAAACTGCCGCGGGCGGGTCAGCTGCCAGACCGTATTTAACATGGCTTATATCTCCATTCCCAGTAATGCCTGTGCTACTGTAACATCATAGGGGTAGGTGATCTTGATGTTGAACACCTCTCCCTGGACCAGTTCCACCTTTTCTCCCTGCAGGACCATGATCTTGCAGGCGTCCGTGAGGATCTCCCGTTCCTGTCCGGACAGAGCTTCGTAGGTATCCTTCAGCTTCTTCGCGGCAAAGGACTGGGGCGTCTGTCCCTGGTACATATAGGAGCGGTTCGGAATGGAGGTGATGCATCCTCCTTCCCGGCTCTCCACGATCGTATCGGTCGCGGGGATCACGGTATCGCAAGCCCCGCAGCGCTTCGCGGCCTGAATGTTCTCCTCGATGATACGGTGCGTTACAAACGGCCGGACCGAGTCGTGGGTCACGATGATCGTCTCGTCGGTCAGCCTGCCCGTTTTCTCAATATACCGGATCGCGTTCATCACCGTCTCGTTGCGGGTCTCCCCGCCCTGCAGGACCTCGATGCCTTCCGCGCTTGGCAGGTACCGATGGATAATATCTCTCGTATAGCTCATCCATGCCTGCGGTGTGAGGACCAGGATCCCCTGAAACCCGGGATGAAGCACAAACTTTTCTAACGTGTGGATGAGTATCGGTCTGCCGCCCAGTTCAAGGAACTGCTTATTTCCCATCCGGGCCCCTATTCCTCCGGCGAGGATGACTCCGTATACATCGCTCATTCCTATCTTCCTCCTGCTTTGAATTCATTGGATCTGCTTTCCGGACCGGCCGTCAGCAGCAGCATTTTTCTGCATATAGCGGACGATCCGCTCCGTCACATGCCCGTCGCAGGCGTGCATCCAATAGTCCGTGAAAGCGTCAGGCATCTCTCTATTATACTTTTTATCCTGCGCCGTTGCAAGGTATTCCTTCCTTATGGCGTCCGCGAGGGCGCTTTCGGCCCTGATCTTCGGCGCCGGAATGGTGTCGAAATCCAGGTAAAAGCCCCTCTGCGCGCGGTATTCATCCAGGTCCGGCACGTAGAGCACCAGCGGCCTGTCAAAGAGCAGATACTCAAAGATCAGGGAGGAATAGTCCGCCACAAGTACGTCGGTCACGGGGAAGAGACGGTCCGTGGGGATGGGGCAGCTGCGGTCCCCGAAGGCTTCCGCCATGTGCGGATGCACGCGCACGAGGACGAGCCACTCATCTCCCAGCTCCTCCTGCAGGGCGGCGGCGTCGAATTCCGGGATCCGGGGTTCTGCCGCGTTCCCGCGGAAGGTGGGCGCCCAGAGCACGATTTTTTTTCTCACGGCGCCGGGGTATTCCCTGTAGAATTCCTCCCGGCACGCCTCTGTCCATTCATAATTAAAATACCGGTCCGTCCGGGATACGCCGGCCGGCAGCATCCTCTTTGCCGGCAGCTTCATCGCGGAGGCGAAAGGCTCCGCGCAGGCCTTCGAGCTGACCGTGACGAGGCTCGTATTGCGGTATACATGGCCCCGGTATCCGGCGGGAATGTCGTCCGCGGCGTCATAGCCGAATTTTTTATAGGCCCCGCAGGCATGCCACAGCTGGATGACGCACGTCTCCCTGCGCTTTCTGCAGGAGGCGGCGGGAAGGAAATTGTCGCTGATCACGACAAAGCCCGCGCCCGCGTACAACCGCATAAAGCGCAGCATAAAGCGGAAGACCTTTGCCGGCGATGCGGCCTGCACGTCCATGTACATTTCTGTTACTTCAAAATCTCCCGTCTCCCTCACGGCGTCCCGCAGCAGCTCCATGCTCTCGGGCACCTCCGTGTGGTGGGCGTCCGCAAAGATCACCCGCTTCCTGTTTACCGGACGGAAGCGAAAAAGTCCGTACCAGGCGGGCAGCAGCAGATTCTGCGCCGCCATTTTGATCACCTGCCGGACTTTGAATTTTATAGTCATGCCGCCTTCTCCCTTCTTTATTTCTTATCGGCGACGATATATTTCGGCCTTCCCTTGACTTCCTCGTAGATCCGGGCGATATAGAACCCGATGATCCCGAGGCTGATCATGATCACGCTCCCGATCAGGAGGATGAGCAGGATGACCGTAGTAAAGCCCTCGACAGACTTTCCGCCGAAGTAGCGGACCAGCGTCTGGATGCCGAGGATGATGGCGAAAACAAGGACGGCCACGCCGGCGCCCGTGACGAACTGCATGGGTGCGGCGGAATATCCTACGATATTCGCGACGGCGTACCTGGTGAGAGACTTAAGGCTCCACTTGGAGATTCCCGCCTCCCGCTCCTGTACGTCAAAGGGGACCTCCTCCTTCTGAAAGCCGATCCAGGAGGACTGGGCCCGGAAGAACGAGCTGCGCTCCGGCATCTTAAGAAGGCTGTCCACCGCCTTTCGGTCCAGGAGCTTAAAATCAGAGGCGCGGGACATATCCGTCCCCGTTGCCGAGGACATGATCCCGTAAAAGGTCTTTGCCGCGGCGCGGTGGAAAAAGCTCTCCTTTCCCCTCGTGCGTTTGACGCCCTCCACGACCTCCGCGCCCTGCTGCCAGTACCTGTACATCGTGACCAGGGTCTCCGGGGGATGCTGAAGGTCGCAGTCCATGACCGCGGCGCAGTCGCCGGAGGCCTCCTTAAGGCCCGCGAAGATCGCTGCTTCCTTGCCGAAATTTCTTGAGAAGCTGATCCCGTGCACCCGCGCGTCCTCCGCGCATTCCCGCGCGATCTTCTCCCAGGTGGCGTCCTTTGAGCCGTCGTCCACAAAGATCAGTTCAAAGGGGATGTTCTCCGCGTCCAGGATCCGGCGGAGCTTCTCCGTGGTCTTCGGGACCATCTCCTCCTCATTATAGGCAGGCAGGACAACGGACAAAAGCCCGCCGCTGCGCGCGGCCCCGTTTCCGGCCGCGTTCCCGCCAATTCTCTCCATGTCCGTTCCTCCTTACGATCAACTCTTCTTCACAAAGATCAGAAACTTACTGAATACATAGTTCAGGGAAAGCACGATGAACTGGATGACGATCTTGGCAGCCAGCTCATGAAAGTGCGCCGCGTTCACCAGCAGCGGCACGCCCCCGACTTCGATGACCATGGTGGAAAGCCTTGCAGTGATAAACTTCACAAACTCCGGCCACCGCTCCTTAAATCCCCGCGCCTTCGACTCGAACACAAAGCGCGAATTGACATAGTAGGCAAACAGGATCGCGCAGATCACCGACAGGGTATTGGCGGGAACAAGCGGAACGCCCGCCTTCCGGAGGATCCAGAAAACACCCAGGTTGACCAGCGTTGAAAGCCCGCCGTAAAAAATATACCGCAGGATCCGGTTATTGTAGCAGACGAAAAACATCTTCCGGACCCACCCGAAAAAAGCCTTCACAAACTCATCCTCCAGACCGCCTTTTGAGTGGTACTCATTGTAACACAGCGCAGGGGTGAAAGCAATTAACCGCCGTTTTCCCCGTCTTTCCCCTCTTCCTCCTCAAGGAGAAGGCTGTATACGTCCCTTTTTCCGATTCCTCGGTCTCTCGCCACCATTTTCATGGCTTCCCTGCGGTCAAGGCCCTGCTGCAGATAGAGATCCATGTGCTGCGGCAGCGTCATCTCCTCCCAGCGCTGCTGCTGCTCCCGCAGGAGGTCCTCCCCGGACCTTCCCTCGATCACGATCACGAACTCGCCGCGGGGCTCCTCCCCGGAATAATACCGGAGCGCCTCGCGAAGCGTGGTCCGCAGGATCGTTTCGTGCTTTTTCGTCAGCTCCCTGCAGAGCGTGACGCGCCGGTCCCCGAGCGCCTTCTCCAGCGTCTCCAGCGTGCGCACAAGGCGGTGCGGCGCCTCATAGATGACGATCGTTCTCGTCTCTGTCTTCAGCTCCTCCAGCACCTTCTGCAGTTCCTTTTTCTCCCTGGGGAGAAAGGCCTCGAAGCAGAACCGTCTCGTCGGAAGGCCGGATGTGATCAGTCCCGAGATGCAGGCGCAGGCCCCGGGCACAGGGGTGACGGTGATGCCCGCCTCCGCGGCCATCCGCACCAGGTCCTCCCCCGGATCCGAAATGCCGGGCGTGCCCGCGTCCGTGATCAGGACGACACTCTTCCCCTCCAGCAGCCTGTCCACGAGGACTCTGGCTTTCTCGATCCGGTTGTTCGCGTGGTAGCTCGTCATCGGCGTGTGGATATCAAAATGGTTCAGCAGGCGCATGCTGTTGCGGGTATCCTCCGCGGCGATCAGATCCGCCTCTTTCAGGATGCGCACCGCGCGGAACGTCATGTCCTCGAGGTTCCCGATCGGTGTCGCGCATAAATACAATGTCCCGGCCATTATTCCTCCTGCCTGTAGATCTCAGCGGTCTCCCGCGTGTACTGTCCGTCTTCGCCGTAAAGGATGAGCGGCGCTTCCACCTCCAGACGGGGCTTTCCCCCGCGGGCGGACTCTATGAGCACCAGGACCGGCGGTCTGTCCGCGCGCGGATGAACGAACCGCATCCGCTTCGGCTCAAGCCCGGCGTCCCGCAGACTCTCCATGATCTGCGCGAGCCGCCACGGACGGTGCACCATGAAAAAGCATCCGCCGGGCCGCAGGCAGTGCGCTGCCGCGCGGCATACGTCATCCAGCGTGCAGCGGATCTCATACCGCGCCGCCGCGACCTCCGGATCCTTCGGCAGCGGGCCCTGGCCGGCCGCCATGTAGGGCGGATTGCATGTCACTGTATCAAAAGAAGCCGCCGGAAAGATCCTGTCGGCTTCTTGGATATCACCCTCTATGATGCTGATTCTATCGTCAAGGCCGTTCAGATGAACGCTCCTCTGCGCCATGCCGGCGCACCGTCCGGAGATCTCCAGCCCCGTGTAGCTTCCGCATCCGGTGCGGGCCTCCATCAGGAGCGGCACGATGCCGGTCCCTGTCCCCAGGTCCAGGATGCGCTCCCCCTCCCGCGCTCTCGAAAACCACGCCAGCAGAACGGCATCCGTTCCGAAGCGGAAAAGAGAGGGGTCCTGAATGATCCTGTACCCTTTTCTCTGCAGGTCGTCCAGACGTTCTCCCGGCCCGGTCAGCATCTCCCGAAGCTCCTCCTCGGTTCCTGTTCTTCCAGTCTGTCTGTCCAAACCCAGTTATTCCTCATCACTGTCCAGCCTGGATCCTGTCTCTTCGGTCTCCAGGATCTCCAGCTCTTCAAGCTCCCCGATCTCCTCGGGAGTTTCCAGATCGCCCATTTCGTGGAGCTTCTCAAATCCGCCGAGGTCCTTGATCTCCTCGTCGACTTCGGCAGCGGCGGCGGCTTCCTGCTCGGCCTGTGCCTTCGCGGCGGCCTCGGCAGCCTTTCTGCGGCGGCGCTCTCCGCGGGTCTCCTTATGGCGCTGTTCTTTGCCTTCGCCCTTGCCTTCGCTCTTGCCTTTTCCCTCGCCTTTGCCTTTATTCTCACCCTTGCCCTTCTCGGACTTGTCGTGATTCTTCTTCTTATCGCGGCGGTTCTCCTTCGGCGTATCCTCTCCGGAACCGCCCTTCTCACCGTCACGCTTCTTTTCCTGTTTTCCCTTGTCGCCGCGGCGCTTGCGCGGGCGGAAGGTCAGGTCTTCGGCATCATACTCCTCGATCGATTTGGTATCGCCGCTCTCAAAGAGCACCTTTACCTTCTGGCGCAGGACATTCACGCCGACCACAACGCCTTCGGTCCCCGTCGGCGTCGTCACCGTATCCCCGTTCGCCGGGAGCTGGCTGTTGAGGTACTCGTAGGTCTCCTCCTCGTTCTTGAGGCAGCACATCAGCCTTCCGCAGACCCCGGAGATCTTTACCGGGTTGAGGGACAGGTTCTGCTCCTTCGCCATGCGGATGGACACCGGCGCGAAATCGGAAAGATAGGTATGGCAGCAGAGCTCCCTGCCGCAGACGCCCACGCCGCCGAGGATCTTGGTCTCGTCGCGCACGCCGATCTGGCGCAGTTCGATCCTGGTCCGGAAGACGGATGCGAGATCCTTTACCAGGTCGCGGAAGTCGACTCTCCCGTCGGCCGTAAAGTAGAACAGGAGCTTCGTCCCGTCAAAAGTGTACTCCGCGTCGATCAGCTTCATATCCAGCCCGTGGCTGCGGATCTTCTCACGGCAGACCTTCAGCGCTTCCTTTTCGCGCACGCGGTACTGCTCCACCTTCTCAATATCCTCCGGCGTCGCCATGCGCAGCACCGGTTTGAGCGGCTGCGTGACCTTTTCCTCGGACAGCTCCTGGATGCCTCCCGTGACCGTCCCGTACTCAACGCCCCGGGACGTCTCCACGATCACGTGGTCACCCGGCGTCATCGTGTACTCCTGAGGATCGAAATAATAGACCTTACCGGCGCTCCGAAAGCGCACTCCTACGATTTTTACCATTTTTGCCTGTCTCCCTGCCCTTGCCGGCGCGGCTTCTGTCCTCTCAGTTCTCTCTGATCGTCAGCAGCAGAAGCTCGATCGTCAGCTCAAAATCAACATTCGCGCGAAGGCGCTGTCCTGCTTTCTGCAGAGCCCGCAGGATCGCTTCGATCCCTTCATAGGACCGGCGCCCCGCTTCTTCGCGTATACTTCCAATCTGGTCTTTAAAGATCACGCCGTCCGCGTTCCGGGTCGCCTTAAAATAAAGCACGTCCCTGAACCAGACCGCGAGCACGTCCAGCAGGTCCTCCGCCGAAAGAGCGTCCTGCCTGTTTTTCGCAAACGCGGAGACCTCCTCCGTCATCGTGGCGATATCCATGGTCCGAAGCCCCGTGACCAGGCGCAGCGCAGCCGTCCTGACGTTGTTGAAGTCCCCGGAGGCCGCCAGCTTCCTGGCCTTCCCGATGCTTCCCTGCGCGAACGCGGTGCAAAGGTCCGCCTGGTAATCCGGGACCTTCATCTCCTCCATGAGCCAGCGGCGCACCTCGGCGTCCGGCAGCGGGCGCAGCGGGAGCTCCGTACACCTGCTGAGGATGGTCGGCAGCATCGCGTCCCTGTTCTCCGTAAGGAGAAGGATGACCGCGTACTCGGGCGGCTCCTCCAGCGTCTTTAAGAGCGCGTTCTGGGCGCTGACGTTCATCTTCTCCGCCTCGTCGATCAGGTAGACCTTCCGGCCTCCCAGATACGGACGGATCTCAATATCGCTTACGACCTGTTCCCGGATCTCATCCACCCGGATCGTGAGCGGCTTTTCATGGATGACCCGGATCATGTCCGGATGGTTCCCGCTTTCAAATTTTATGCATGCCGGGCATTCCCCGCAGGCTTCGCCTTCGCCGCGCTCACAGAGAAGCGCCTGCGCGAAAGCCTCCGCGACGAGCGTCTTTCCGCTCCCGGGGGCGCCCGAGATCAGATAGGCATGATTTACGTTCCCGGAACGGACGGCCTGCTGCAGATATCCGACCGTCATCTCATGCCCTGTAATGTCACGAAAATATGCCATGTCCGCCCTTTCCTGCCAGAAGGCATAAATCACGAACGTCACCAGTCGGGGAACTCCCCTCCTAAAGTCAAACTGCCCGCAAAACCCGCAGATCCGCGGACGGGCCTACCCTTTAATATATCACAGATCCCTGTCCCTGTATAGCAAAATAAAGGAAGCCGCCTCCCCGATGCAGATGGACCGGTCCTCATCGTTGTTGAATCTCCGCGTGATTCCCGCCTGCGCAAGGCGTTCCTCGCTGAAATCCTTCTGGTCCGCGAGGAAACGGCGGCACATCTCCTCGTAGTCCGGCTTTTCCTGTTTGCCCTCGCGCTTCATCGCGCGCTCCAGGCGCTGCCTGTCGCCGGTCTCAATGTAGATGGGTATGACCTTCTCCGGTCCGTAGAATTCCCTGATCTTTACATAGGATTCCAGCGTGCCGATCCCGAGCAGATCGCCGTCAGCGCTGCGGACCCCGGGCTCGTCCACCGTAAAGTAGGTCCACTCTCCCTGCACGGTATGGTAGATCCGCTTTTCGATCACGCGGCCCTCGTCCTCCAGGCGGGCAAGGCCCGCGGCGTCCGTAAAATGATACTCCACGCCGTCCTGCTCTCCGGAGCGCATGGGTCTGGTCGTCCAGGGGACCAGCGGCATAAGGCCGAGATCCTCCCGGTCCATCAGCGCCTCGTAGATCATATTTTTACCTGTGGAACTTTTCCCTATAATATAGAAGATCTTACGCATCTTTCGTTCTCTCCGATGTTTATTCCGCTGTGGTAAGCAGTGTCTTCGCGCTCCTGTCCTTCGCGCCCTGCAGGGCGTATCCTTCGCGTAAGAGCGCGTCCGCAAGGTCCGCAAGCTCCCGGGTGATCACCTCTCCGGGGGCGATGAGCGGGACGCCCGGCGGGTACAGATATAAAAATTCCGCCGAAATGAGGCCTGCGGCATCCGCAAGGGGTACGGCCTTCTTCTTTCCCTCCATGGCCTGCGCGATGGTCATGGCCGTCTTCGCGCGCGCAAGAGCGGGAAGCGCCGACCGGGCGGCATCCGCCCCTTCCCCTGACGGGAAGGCCGCGTCCAGTTCCCGCATGGCCGCCGCCAGGCGCGCAAAGCCCTCATCCGTGTCCGCAAGGCTCGTCAGCATCAGCACATAGCCCGGAGCCTCCATCTCCGGCTCCAGCCGGTACTTCTCCCGAAGGATGGCTGCCAGCTGCCTGCCGCCTGTTCCGCTCGTCCCGGTCCCGATCAGGAGCTTTGAGGGATCATCCGCGGGAAGGAGGCGGAACGTCTTCCACGACGCGGCCTCCCGCCGGAAGGCCAAAAGCCGGCCGGCAAAAGCGCCGAGCAGTTCCTCTCCCCTGCTCTTCATCAGGCCGATGCACGAATCCATCCCGGCCATCAGCACATAGCTGGGGCTGCTCGTCATGTAGATCCGAAGCCACAGCGCGATGTCCTCCGCGCTCACCCTTTCCGAGCACAGATGCAGCAGGGCCGTCTGCGTGAGCGAGGGCAGCGTCTTATGCAGGCTGTGCACGACCAGGTCCGCGCCCTGGCGGACAGCGTTCTCCGGAAAGGCCGGATGCATGCCGAAATGCGCGCCGTGCGCGGCGTCCACGATCAGAAGGGCGCCGGCCCTGTGTGCCGCCTCCGCGGCCGCCTCCACGTCCGATACCACCCCGTCGTAGGTGGGCGACGTGAGAAAAACAGCACCGGTCTCCGGGTGAAGCGAAAGCATGCGCTCCACCTCGCGGGCGCTCACGGGGCCGCTGATGCCCGCTGCCCCTGCCTCGTCCTTCCTCTGCTCCGGATAGAGCCAGTGCACGCGAAGGCCGCGCAGCGCGGCGGCGTGGTAGAGCGAGCGGTGGCTGTTCCTTGCCGCCAGCAGCGTGCCTCCCCGCGGGAGAGCGGCGCTGACGGCCGCCAGGATGCCGGCCGTGCTCCCGTTCACAAGGTAAAAGGCCCGCTTTGACCCGTACAGGTCCGCGGCCCGCTGCTGCGCCTCCAGGAGGATGCCCTCCGCGCAGTGCAGGTCGTCAAAGCCCGCGATCTCCGTGATATCCTTTCCGGCGGCCTCCCCCGCAAGGTCGGTCCTCCGTTTATGCCCCGGCATGTGGAAGGGGTAATGGTCCTGCGCCGCGTAGGCAGACAGGGCCTCGTCCAGGTCTCTTCGACAGTCTGTCATTTCCGCTCCTCCGGGCGCCTTTAAGCGGCGTTCTCGCTGATCACCTGCCAGATGTCATCCGTCTGGTCTCCGAGGACCCAGGCAGCGATTCCGCCGAGTTCATATTTGCTGACCAGGGAAGCCTTCTTCGCGAGAGATTCGGCGTCCTCGATCCAGATCTCGCAGAATGTCCCTTCGACGTCCCATCCGGCGTAATACTGCTGCGTCTCCTCGTCCCATGTGGGGGTGAGGCCGTAGCTCTCCAGGGTCTTCTGCACCGCGCTCATCCCGAGAATCTCACTGGTCACGGTGTTCGTCCCGTCCCCGTTCGGCGTTGTGTACCAGATGCGTGTATAGAAGGGGACCCCGCTGATGATGCGGCCCGCGGGCACCTCCCCCAGGGTCCGGACGATCCCGTTCTCCTCGAAGGAGAGGGAGGCAACGGACCCGGCCTCCTCGGAGCCCGCGTAATGCTCGTCGTAGCCCATGAGGATCACATAGTCCGCAGTGCGGCCGATCTCGTCCCGCTCAAAATAAGAGTTGAAATCGTACGGCTCCGGCACGTCCACGGAGAACACGAGGCCGGCCTGCCGGCAGGCGGCGCCCATCTCTCGCACGAACTGCGGATAGTGGTAGCGGTCTTCCTCGCTGATATATTCAAAGTCCAGGTTGATCCCGTCCACGCCCAGATCCAGCGCCTCCTTCACGAGGTTATCGATGATCGTCCCGCGCATGGCGGTGGACATCAGCAGCGCGGTCGTGTCGACCTCCGGCGCGAAATTGTCCACAAGGGCCCATACCTGCAGGCCTGCCCTGTGGGCTCTGCGGACGTAGGACTTATCTCCGAAGGAGCGGATGTTCCCTTCATTGTCCGAGAGGGAGAACCAGGTCGGCGAGATCACGTTCACGCCGGTCATCTCCTTGATGTCGTCGGCCAGAAAGCTGTTCATGTCTTCGTTGTCGATCTGGTGCCAGACAAGGTTAATAAGGACGTCCCCGGCAAGCGTGCTGTAGGGCGCCTCCTCCCCGAAGTCTCTCTCCTCCTGATATTTTGTGACGTCACCGAAGCGGCGGTTTCTGACCCAGCCGATATAGCCGTCCCCGGAGACCACCTTCGACCAGTCTTCGCCGCGCTCCAGCACGCGGACGCTCTCCCCGGCCGCGATGTCGGTCAGGATGGGGCTCTTGATGCCGCCCTGATACCGCAGAGCCGCGTCTTTTTCGGCGGTCATGATCTCCTCTTCATCAAAGATATACCGCACAAAGGCGTGCGTCATCTCCTCATCGGTCAGGCACTCCAGGTCGACGAACTGCTGAAGGAAATTTACGGAGAAAAACAGATCCTCCCCGTCTGCAGCGGTGATCGGCTCTTTAAAGGTCTCCTCCTTCCCCTCAGCGGTGTAGGAGGCGCTTCCCACCGGGATCACCCAGGTATCCTTGTCCGTCGTATAGAGGATCTCGTTATTTTCCTCGTCCAGGTAAAAGCGCGTCGTTATATTCTCCCTCACGGTCTGAAAGTCCAGATAGACCCTTCCGTCTTTGATGAGGGCGGGCCGCTCCTCGATATGATCCTCAAGGACGAGGGCTGTTTTGCCCTCCCCGGGCTCACCGAAATAGGCGAGCGGATCCATCCTCTCGCTCGTCGGCATAAATTTCCAGACCAGCCACGCGGCGGCGGCACCTGCCGCGATCAGAAGCACAATAATAACAGCGGCGGCCCGGCGGCGCTTTTCTCTGCGCGCCCGGATCCTCCACTGGTATTCCTTATTTTCATTTTCGGTCTCTGTCTGATGCTCTTTAATGTTTTCAGGATCTCCCTGCATACCGTTACCTCCTGTCATATCCGATAGTATAACAGGGAAAAGCGGTTTAGCCAACAAAACCTTTCTTAAAAAGGCAGGGGAGACCCGGGAGAGACGCCCAGCGGGGGGACCGCCCGGGTTCCCGGGCCTGCGCACCTGACGCAGAGCATCTGCGATTCGTCTGTGATATATTATTTCCCGGTCACAGGCCCTCTTTCTCTCCGGCTCCCGGAGGCGGCGGCTGCGCAAGGCCGCCCGCCTGCCGGGACGCGCTCCGGTCCCCGAAGCCAAAAGACAGACAGCGCGAATGGTTGACAGGTTGCAGTAAAATCAGGGAAATTTTCGGCAGAAATGCCGTAAAGAGCTGTCTCCAATATGCGAACAGCCGGGCCCGCCTCCGGGCCCGCAGATACCGGATGTTCTTCTGCGCAGCTGGTACTCCTTGCAAAAAGCCCGCGCTTTGTCTGTGCTATGTATTATATAACATATATTGATCTTATGCAAGGGGAAAGTTACCCTTCACAGGGGGTTTACATCCGGCCCTCTTTTTGCTAAACTCACTGTATTCATTAATGACCTTTGATTTTTGCGCAGGGGAGTGTGAGACCCGTAATGAAAATAGAAAGAATCAGCAATAATCAGATACGGTGCACCCTCACGCGGGAAGACCTCGCGGAGCGGCGTATCCGGCTCAGCGAGCTCGCCTACGGGACCGAGAAGGCAAGGGCTCTCTTCCGTGAGCTGATGCAGCAGGCGGAGCGGGAGGTCGGTTTTGAAGCCGACAACATCCCCATCATGGTCGAGGCGATTCCGCTCTCCGGTGAAGCGCTCGTTCTTGTCATCACCAAGGTGGAGGATCCGGAGGAGCTCGACACCCGGTTCTCCCGTTTCTCTCCGGACGAGGATGAGGATCTCTTCCCGGACGAAGCTCCGGAGGTCACCGTCACCGGCGCGGATGAGATCTTAAGCCTCATCCAGAAGCTCCGTCAGGGGCGCAGGAAGGCGCGGGACGCGGAAAACGGCAAAGACACAGGAGTCTCCGAGCCGCTTCCCTTTGCGGATGACAATGACCTTCCCGAAACGCCCTCCGACGACGATGAGTATCTCTTCACCCGCTTCTACCTCTTCCACGATCTGGACACGGTGATCCACGCCGCGAGGGTGATCGGCGGCCGCTATGACGGCCCGAACTCGCTCTTCTGCAATCCGGACGACCGGAACTATTACCTTCTGCTGAAGAAGGCCGACACGCCGGCCGCGCTGTTCAACGGGATCTGCAACGTTCTCTCCGAGTACGCGCTTCCGGTCAGCTATACGCCGGGCATGGAGGAATTCTTCTCGGAGCATATGGAAGTGATCCTCGAGGAGGATGCGCTGCAGAAGCTCTCCCTGTTCTGATCCTTCTGAAGATCTGAATCAAAAGAAAAAAAGACCCGCGTAAGGAGCGGCGCCGGCGGCGCCTTCCTCATGCGGGCTTTTCGTTTTGTTTTCCTCCCGGCCGGGCGGATGAGCAGTTCTTATTCCGCGGCTTCGCCGGACTCAAGAAAAGTGTTCAGACGGACCAGAAGTAGTTCGGGATCGATCCCATGGACCATTGCCGCCTCCTCAAGGCTCTCGCCCTGGGACGCCGGGCAGCCGACACAGAACATGCCGCCGCTCATCAGAAGATTGGCCATGTGCGGATCGACCTGAAGGATCTCACCGATCGTCATATCCTTTGTTATCTTTGCCATAATACTACCTCCTCAGTCAAGACTCGCTTGCGAGTGGTATTATACCGCTTTTCCACCGGATAGGCAATAGCGAACTTTTCCCGTCAAAGCGCCCGCCGCGGCGGGTCTCATGCGTTTTCTACTTGCCAATTTACCCCTTCTGCATTAGAATGATTACAGTAGCAAATAACTATAGCAACAAGGAGGATTATACTATGGCATATGTTATTTCTGACGAGTGCGTCGCCTGTGGCGCCTGCGCTGCTGAATGTCCCGCTGAAGCGATCGCTGAGGGAGACGGCAAGTACGAGATCAATCCGGACCTTTGCCTTGACTGCGGAAGCTGCGAGGCTGTATGTCCGACCGGCGCTGCACACGCCTGATCCGTCTTTCCGGACATTATAACAACAAAAAGAGCGGCTGCCGTATCCTCAGGATGCGGCAGCCGTTTTTTTGTCTGTTCAGCTCTTTATTTGTCAAAGTCTTCCGGATCCACTTTGATCTCTTCGCGATCCAGATGCCAGATCTCATCCACATACTGCTGGATGGTGCGGTCTGAAGTGAACTTTCCGCAGCTGGCCATATTCATGATGCACATATGCGCCCAGCGGGCCGTGTCGCGATATGCTTCTTCGACTTTCGCCTGCGCCTCGGCATAGGGCTTGAAGTCCGCAAGGATGAAGTAGTTGTCGGGACGTCCGCCGTAGTTGCCGACCAGCAGAGAATCATAGATATCGCGGAACAGCTCCATGTCGCCGTTCGAATACTCGCCGTTGATGAGCTGCATCAGCACGCGGCGGATATCCATATCCGTATTGAAGTAATAGTTCGGGTCGTAGCCGCCCTCGTTCTCGTACCGGATGACCTCGTCGGAGGAAAGGCCGAAGATGAATGCGTTCTCCTCCCCCACTTCCTCGACGATCTCGACGTTCGCGCCGTCCATGGTTCCCAGCGTCGGCGCGCCGTTCAGCATGAACTTCATGTTGCTCGTGCCGGAAGCCTCCTTGCTGGCCGTGGAGATCTGCTCGGATACGTCCGCGGCGGCAAAGATGAGCTCCGCGTTGGAGACGCGGTAATCCTCAATGAAGACGACCTTCAGCTTGCCCTTGATGGACTCGTCGTTGTTGATGACGTCCGCCACATTGTTGATCAGCTTGATGGTCAGCTTCGCGCGCTTGTAGCCCGCTGCCGCCTTCGCGCCGAAGATAAAGGTCCTCGGATAGAAATCCATCTCCGGATGATCCTTGATCTGGTTGTACAGATACATCACATGCAGGATGTTCAGCAGCTGGCGCTTGTACTCATGCAGACGCTTGACCTGTACGTCGAAGATGGAGCGCGGGTCGACGTCGATCCCGTTGTGCTCTTTGATGTATTTCGCAAGGCGCACCTTGTTCTGGTACTTGATGTTCATGAACTCCTGCTGCGCCTTCGGGTCATCCGCATAGAGCTTCATCGCGGAGATCTTCGGGAGATCCGTGATCCACTCGTCGCCGATGTGCTCCGTCACCCAGTCCGCGAGAAGCGGATCGCCGTGAAGCAGGAAACGCCTCTGCGTGATGCCGTTCGTCTTGTTGTTGAACTTCTGCGGGAACATCTCGTAGAAGTCGCGCAGCTCCTGTTTCTCCAGGATCTCGGTGTGAAGCCTTGCCACGCCGTTTACGGAGTAGCCGGCAACGATCGCCAGATGCGCCATCTTGACCTGTCCGTCATAGATGATGGCCATCTTCGCGACTTTCTCCATGTTGCCCGGATATTTCGCGTTGACTTCCTCGATGAACCGGCGGTTGATCTCCTCAATGATCTGGTAGATACGCGGAAGCAGGCGGGAGAACAGCTCGATGGGCCATTTCTCAAGCGCTTCGGACATGATGGTATGGTTGGTGTAGGCGACCGTCTTCGTCGTCACATCCCATGCCTCATCCCACTCCAGGCCTTCCTCGTCAAGCAGGATCCTCATCAGCTCCGCGACGGCGACGGTCGGATGTGTGTCGTTCATCTGGAAGGTGGCCTTCTCATAGAACTTGCGGATATCCTTATGATTCCTCTTGTACTTTTCGACTGCCTCCTGGACACTTGCGGAGATAAAGAAGTACTGCTGCTTCAGGCGCAGCTCCTTGCCGGCGTAGTGGTTGTCGTTCGGATAGAGGACGTCAACGATGTTCTTCGCAAGGTTCTCCTGCTCCACCGCCTTCTGGTAATCGCCCTTGTCAAAGGAATCCAGCTGGAAGTCCGTGATCGGCTGAGCGTCCCAGACGCGCAGCGTGTTCACGAGATTGTTGCCGTAGCCGACGATCGGGATATCATAGGGTACCGCCAGGACGGACTGGCAGCCCTCCTGCACGAAGTAGTTCCTCTTCTTTTCGGGGTCATATTCGGTGCGCACATAGCCGCCGAATTTGACCTCCTTGGCGTACTCGAGCCTGCGAAGCTCGAAGGGGTTGCCGTACTTGAGCCAGTTGTCCGGCACCTCGACCTGATAGCCGTCCTCGATCTTCTGCTTGAACATCCCGTAGTGATAGCGGATGCCGCAGCCGTAGGCAGCATAGCCCAGAGTGGAAAGGGAATCCAGGAAGCAGGCCGCCAGACGTCCCAGACCGCCGTTGCCGAGCGCGGCATCAGGCTCCTGGTCCTCTATGACATTCAGGTCAAATCCCAGCTCCTCAAGGGCTTCCTGCACCTCCTTGTAGGCGCAGAGATTGATCAGGTTGTTGCCGAGGGCGCGTCCCATCAGGAATTCCATCGACATATAGTAGAGGATCTTGGGATCGTCCTCGTCGAACTGCTGCTGGGTAGCCATCCAGTTGTCAATGATCGTATCCTTAACGGCGTAGGATACCGCCTGGAAGATCTCCTGCTGCGTCGCCTCCTTCAGAGTCTTGCGATACAGCGCGCGCACCATATTCTTTACGCTCTCTTTAAAAACTTCTTTATCCAGTAATTTATCCATGTATTACCTCCTCTTATGAAAGCTTCTCCACGCCGAGGGTCACGGCTTCACCGTTGATATTCCAGTCTTTGGAATATCCCGCCATGGTGTCTGTGGAGATGCTCTCCGCAAGCACGTCGCGGCGGATCTCATCCCCGAACTTGTCGATCACGCCGAGGATCGTTTCCGATCCGGCAGCGCAGACGCGGATGTGGTCCATGACCTCAAAGCCGGCCTCCTTGCGCATCGTCTGGATCTTGCTGATCAGTTCGCGCTCGAAGCCCTCTTCGATCAGCTCCGGCGTCAGGCGGATATCCAGGACGACCGTCATGTTCGGGCTGCTCTCGGTAACGTAGCCCTCCGTCTGCACGGCGTCGATGAGAAGGTCGTCGTGCTCGAGCACCGCTTCCTGCCCGTCGATCGCAAGGCGGAGAACGCCGTTCTCATTCAGCTCTTCCATCGCGGCATTGCCGTCGAGATCCTGCAGAGCCTGGCGGATGCCGCCAAGCAGCTTCCCGTACTTCGGGCCGAGGGTCCGAAGCTGCGGTTTAAAGGTATAGGTCGTATAGGCGCGGACGTCGTCCGTAAAGCTGATCGCCTTCACGTTCAGCTCGTCCTTAACGATATCGGCAAAATAAGCCGGGAGCTCCTTCGGAGCCTTTACGAACATCTGCCCCACCGGCTGGCGGTTCTTGATGCCGGAAGCGTTCCTGCAGGCGCGTCCCATGACGACGATCTTAAGGACCTCGTCCATGTTCTCCTCGAGGCTCTCATCGATATGCGCCGCGTCGCTGACCGGGAAGTCGCACAGATGGATGCTCTCCGGCGCGCCCGCGTCGACCTTGCGGACGATATTCTGGTAGATCTCCTCCGTCATGAAGGGGATCATCGGGGCGGCTGCCTTGCAGACCGTGACCAGGCAGGTGTAGAGCGTCATGTAGGCGCTGATCTTGTCCTGCTCCATGCCCTTGGCCCAGAAGCGCTCTCTGCAGCGGCGGACGTACCAGTTGCTCAGGTCGTCCACGAAGCTCTCCAGCGCGCGGCCGGCATCCGGGATCTTATAGCTGCCCAGATCCGCGTCCACATCGCGGACCATCGAATTCATCTTCGAGAGGATCCACTTATCCATGACCGTGAGCTTATCATAGTCGAGGGTATACTGTGTCGGATCAAAATTATCAATATTCGCGTAGAGCACATAGAACGCGTAGGTGTTCCAGAGCGTGCCCATGAAGCGGCGCTGTCCCTCCTGGACCGCCTTCCCGTGGAAGCGGTTCGGCAGCCACGGCGCGCTGTTCACATAGAAATACCAGCGGATGGCGTCGGCGCCGTAGGTCTCAAGCGCTTCAAACGGATCCACGGCATTGCCCTTGGATTTGCTCATCTTCTGGCCGTTCTCATCCTGCACATGGCCGAGGACGATCACGTTCTCGTACGGCGCGCAGTTGAACAGCAGCGTAGATTCAGCCAGCAGGGAGTAGAACCAGCCTCTTGTCTGGTCCACCGCCTCGGAGATGAACTGCGCCGGGAACTGCTGATGGAACAGCTCCTCGTTTTCAAACGGATAGTGGTGCTGCGCGAAGGGCATTGCGCCGGAGTCGAACCAGCAGTCGATGACCTCCGGTACGCGCTTCATCTTCTTCCCGCAGTCCGGGCAGGTGCAGGTGATCTTGTCGATATAGGGGCGGTGAAGCTCCACGGTCTTCGCGGCCTCGTCGCCGGATGCTTCAAAGAGCTCCTGCCTGCTGCCGATGGAGATCTGCTTTCCGCACTCCTCACACTCCCAGATGTTCAGCGGCGTGCCCCAGTAGCGGTTCCTGGAGATCGCCCAGTCCTGCACGTTCTCCAGCCAGTCGCCGAAGCGGCCCTTGCCGATGCTCTCCGGGATCCAGTTGATCGTATTGTTGTTGCGGATCAGATCGTCCTTCACCGCCGTCATCTGAATATACCAGGACTCCCTTGCATAGTAGAGGAGCGGCGTATCACAGCGCCAGCAGTGCGGATAGTCATGTTCAAATTTGGGCGCGTCAAAGAGCAGGCCGCGGGCGTCAAGGTCTTTGAGGACCTCCGGGTCCACGCTGACGGCCCCGCGCTTTACCTCGTCCGCGGTGGGCTTGCAGCGCATGCCCGCAAACGGCGTCTCCGGGCGCATGCAGCCCTTCTCATCGACCATCTGGACGAAGGGAACGTCATATTTTCTTCCGACGCGGGCGTCGTCTTCACCGAAAGCCGGCGCGCAGTGCACGATGCCGGTACCGTCTTCCATGGTGACATAGTCGTCGCAGCCGACGAAGAACGCTCTCTTCTTCTGCTTCTCGGCGACTTTCGCGGCACATTCGTAGAGGGGCTCGTACTCCCTGCCCTCCAGATCCTTTCCGGTGTACTCCTCCAGGATCTCGTAGGCGGGCTCATCGCTGTCCTTCGGGGCCAGCGGTCCGAGCACCGTATCAAGCAGCGCCTTCGCCATATAATAGGTCCTGCCGTCGGCAGCCTTTACCTTGCAGTAGATATCGTCCGGGTTCACGCAGAGGAAGGTGTTTGAGGGCAGCGTCCAGGGCGTGGTCGTCCATGCCAGGAAATAGGCGTCCTCATCCTTCGCCTTGAAGCGGACCACCGCGGAGCGCTCCTTGAGGGTCTTGTAGCCCTGCGCGACCTCCTGCGCGGAGAGCGGCGTCCCGCAGCGCGGGCAGTAGGGCACGACTTTAAAGCCCTTGTAGAGAAGGCCCTTGTCCCAGATCGTCTTCAGGGCCCACCACTCGGACTCGATATAATCATCATGATAGGTAACGTAAGGATGATCCATATCCGCCCAGAAACCGACGGTGCCGGAGAAATCCTCCCACATCCCCTTGTATTTCCAGACGCTTTCCTTACACTTGTCAATAAACGGGACCAGGCCGTACTCTTCGATCTGCTCCTTGCCGTCCAGGCCGAGCGCGCGCTCTACCTCCAGCTCCACCGGAAGCCCGTGGGTGTCCCAGCCCGCTTTGCGGGGGACCATCTTTCCCTTCATCGTCTGATAGCGCGGAATCATATCCTTGATGACGCGCGTAAGCACATGGCCGATGTGGGGCTTGCCGTTGGCAGTGGGCGGTCCGTCGTAGAAGGTGTACATTTAGCCTTCCCGCTGCTTCATGCTCTTTTCAAAAATATGATTTTCGTTCCAGAAAGCAAGGGTCTCCTTCTCTCTGTCCACGAAATTAAGGTCTGCGGATACTTTGTCATAGATCATGTTTTCTTCCTCCTTCAGAAGAGAAACGGCCGCGCGCTTTCTCGTCCCGCGCGGCGACTGTGCGGTGTCTGTTTATCCGTTCCCGGACAGACCTATGTATTATATCCAATTCCCCGTCTGTTTGTCAAACTCAGGGCATCCGCGCGAGGATCCACTGGAGGGTGTCGGCATAGACCACGTCGCGGTCCAGCTCATTCAGCACCTCGTGCCGGTCCTGCGGGTAGAGCCGGCAGGTGACATCCCGGACGCCCGCCTCCTGCAGATGCGCCGCAGCGCGCTTCGGCCCGCTTCCGTAGTTTCCGACCGGGTCCTCCTGGCCGGCGATGAAGAAGACGGGAAGATCCGCCGGCGTCCTGCCGTAGTTCGATCTCCGGCTGATAAACAGAAGTACCTTGAACATCGTGTAGTACCCCTGAAGGGTAAACATGAACCGTGTCCTCTTATCCGCCCGGTAGGCGTCTACAACGGCCTCATCCCGGGAGAGCCAGTCCTCCGGCGTCCTCACCGGGTCGATCCTCTTATTATAGCTGCCCATCGCCAGATCGTTGACAAATTTGCTCCTGTATCTCCATCCTTTAAAGAACGCCATCACAGAGCAGAGGCCCATGCCGAACAGGCTCTCCGCGGTCCCGTGCCAGGCGGTTCCGCTGATCACGGCCCCCGTGAGGGAGCTTCCGTAGAGAGCGATGTATTCCCGGGCAAGGAAGGAGCCCATGCTGTGTCCCAGCATAAAGTAGGGAAGATCCGGGTATTTTTCCGAGGTCATCCGGTAGAGCCTGCGAATGTCCGCGATCACCTTGCGGTCCCCGTCCTTCTCGGCGAAGTAGCCGTAGTACTCCTCCGAGCGGATGGAAGTCCCGTGACCGAGGTGATCGTTCCCTGTCACCAGGAAGCCCTGTTCGTTCATATAACGCGCGAAATCGGCGTATCTCTCAATATACTCCTGCATCCCGTGCACGATCTGCAGGATCCCGCGCACCTCGCCGTCGGGGATCCACTCCACCGCGTGGATCTCGGTCAGCCCGTCCGCGGAACGGTAAGTAAAATGTCTTTCCTCCGGCATACCTGTTCCTCCTACCTGTACTCGCCGAGCAGCCCGGAGAGCTCTCCGAACTGCCGGAGCGTGAGCGCCTCGCCCCTAACTGTCGGGGAAAGTCCCATCCGCAATACCGCCTCCGCCGTCTGCTCCTTGGTAAAGGAGAGGGAGGGCGCGTTCGCGAGACTGTTCACCAGCGTCTTCCTCCTCTGGCCGAACGCCGCGCGGATCACGGCAAACAGCAGCTCTTCATCCGGCACCTCCACGGGCGGCTTCTCCCTGCAGGCAAGATGCATCACGGTGCTCTCCACCTTCGGGCGCGGCATAAAACAGGAGGGAGGGACCGGGAAGGCCATCTTCGGTTCGGTGTAATACTGCACCGCCAGCGACAGCGCGCCGTAGTCCTTCGTGCCGGGTCCGGCGATCATCCGCTCTCCCACCTCCCGCTGCACCATCACCGTCATGCTGCTCACCGGCACGCGCTTCGTGAGAAGGTCCATGATGATGGGCGTCGTGATATAGTAAGGCAGGTTCGCGGCGATCTTCAGGGGCCTTCCGCCGTTATGCTCCCTCGCGACGGCGCCCAGATCCGTCTTCAGGATATCCCCGTGGATGACGGTAACGTTCCCGTACCCGTCCAGGGTCTCCTCCAGGATGGGGATAAGCATGCGGTCGACCTCGACCGCGACGACCTTCCCCGCCGCCTCCGCAAGGTACTGCGTGAGCGTGCCGATGCCGGGCCCGATCTCGACGACGCAGTCATCCTTCGTGATCTGCGCGGTCTCCACGATCCTTTCCGGCACCGAGGGGTCGATCAGAAAGTTCTGTCCCAGCTTTTTCCGGAAGCTGAACTCATACTTTTGTACGATCTCTTTTGTATTTTTCGGATTCGCGAGTTTTTCCAAATCTCTCAGCCTTTCCGCAGGGGAGGCATCAGATCCCGCTCCCGCAGCCTGTAAGCCGCGATGGCGTTCTCCCAAAGAATGTCCTCCGTCTCCTGCCGGTCTGTTCCCTTTATCCTTGCGATCTCATCGATCACCAGGGAGATGTTCCCCGACCAGTTCCTCTTTCCGCGGTAGGGCACGGGCGTAAGATACGGGCAGTCCGTCTCCGTCACGAGCCTCTCCAGCGGCATCTCGCTTACGACCTCGCGGAGCACGCGGCCGTTCTTAAAGGTAAGGACGCCGCCGACGCCGAGGTAGTATCCCATCTTCACATACTCCCGGGCGATCTCCACAGAGCCGGAAAAGGCGTGGATGATGCCGCCCGTGCTTCCGCCGTGCCCGCGCCGGACAAGGTCCAGCGTATCCTGCACCGCGTCGCGGCAGTGGACGATGATGGGAAGGTCCAGCTCCCGGGAAAGACGAAGCTGCGCGGCAAACCACCGCTTCTGCTCTTCCTTCTCATCCGGAAGCCAGTAGTAGTCGAGGCCGATCTCGCCGAGCGCCACGGTCCGCGGATCTTTGCAGAGCGCGCGGATCTCCTCCAGGGTCTCGTCCATCTCCCCCTCCCGTTCGGTCGGGTGGATGCCCGCGGCCGCAAAGATGAAGGGATAACGGGAAGCCAGGGACACACTGTCCCTGGCTCCCTGAAGGGCTGCGCCCACATTTACCGCATAGATATTCTGCGCGCGGAGCGTCTCCATGACCGCTTCCCGGTCCTCGTCAAACGCCTCGCTGTCATAATGCGCGTGTGTGTCAAAGATCATCCGGTCCTGCTCCCTTTAACTGATCTGCGCTCCGGACGGCATATCCTTCTCCGGAGAAAGCAGCGCAAGTGTCCCGTTCTCATCCTCCGCGCACAGGAGCATCCCCTCGGAGAGGACGCCTGCGAGCTTCGCGGGCTTCAGGTTGACAAGTACCATGACCTTCTTTCCGACCATGTCCTCTGCCTGATACTGCGGACGGATGCCGGAAACGATCTGTTTGACCCCGTCCCCGATCTTCACCTGGGAACAGAGCAGTTTGCGGGAGTTTTTGACCTCCTCGCAGGCGATGATCTCGCCCACCTTAAATTCCATCTTTCCGAATTCCTCGAAGGTGATCTCCGGCTTGCCGGGTATCGCTTCCTTCCCGGCGGCCTCAGCCTCCTTCGGCGCTTCCCCGGCCGTCTGCGCGGGAGCGGGATGGAGCGCCTCCACCTTTGCCATGACCTCCTTCAGGTCCTGGCGCGCGAAGAGGATCTCGGGCTTTTCCGTTACCTTTATTCCGGAGGGGACCTGTCCGTAGACGCCCATAGCGTCCAGTCCTCTGGGCGCGACGCCGATCTGCTCCAGGATCTTCTTTGACGTTCCGGGCATAAAGGCCTCCAGGAGCTCGCCGCCGATGGCGATGCACTCCGTCAGGTTGTAGAGGACCTCCTTCAGGCGGTCCTGCTTCTCCGGATCCTTCGCGAGGGCCCAGGGCATCGTCTCATCGATATATTTATTGCAGCGCTTGAACAGCGCAAAGATCTGCGTAAGCGCGTCCGCAACGCGCAGCTTCTCCATGGAAGCCTGCACAAGGAGCGGCGTTTCCAGCGCCAGTGCCTTCAGCTCTTCGTCGACAGGCTCCGTCACGCCGGTGCTCTCCACCACGCCGCCGAAGTACTTGTTCGTCATCGAGATGGTCCTGTTGACCAGGTTCCCCAGCGTGTTGGCCAGATCGGAGTTTAATCTCTCGACCATCAGCTCCCAGGAGATGACGCCGTCATTTTCGAAAGGCATCTCATGCAGCACGAAATAGCGCACCGCGTCCACGCCGAAGAATTCCACCAGCTCATCCGCGTAGAGGACATTGCCCCTGGATTTGCTCATCTTGCCCTCGCCCTGCAGCAGCCACGGATGGCCGAAGACCTGCTTCGGAAGCGGCTCGCCGAGCGCCATCAGGAAGATGGGCCAGTAGATCGTATGGAAGCGGATGATGTCCTTGCCGATCAGGTGAAGGTCCGCGGGCCACAGCTTTTTGTACTGCTCCGTGGAATCCCCGTCCGCGTCGTAGCCGACCCCGGTGATATAGTTGGTCAGGGCGTCCAGCCAGACGTAGACCACATGCTTCTCGTCAAAGGTGACCGGGATGCCCCACTTGAAGGAGGTCCTGGAGACACACAGATCCTGAAGGCCGGGCAGCAGGAAGTTGTTCATCATCTCGTTCTTTCTGGATACCGGCTGGATGAATTCCGGATGGGTATTGATATGATCGATCAGGCGGTCGGCGTATTTGCTCATCTTAAAGAAGTACGCTTCCTCCTTCGCCTTCTTCACTTCCCGTCCGCAGTCCGGGCATTTGCCGTCCACGAGCTGCGATTCGGTCCAGAAGGACTCGCAGGGCGTGCAGTACCAGCCCTCATAGGCGCCCTTGTAGATATCGCCCTGATCATAGAGCTTTTTAAAGATCTTCTGCACCTGACGCTCGTGATCCTCGTCGGTGGTGCGGATGAACTTGTCGTAGGACGTGTCCATCAGATCCCAGATCCTTTTGATCTCCGCAGCCGCGCCGTCCACGAACTCTTTGGGCGTCACGCCGGCTTCGCCTGCCTTCAGCTCGATCTTCTGGCCGTGCTCATCGGTGCCGGTCTGGAAGAAAACATCATAGCCCTCCGCTCTCCTGAAACGGGCAATGCTGTCCGCCAGTACGATCTCGTAGGTGTTGCCGATATGCGGCTTGCCCGATGCGTAGGCGATCGCTGTTGTCAGATAATACTTTCCCTTGTCTCCCATTTTCAGTTCCTCCGTACTGCCTTTCTCTCTTGCTCAGACCTGCGGGGCGGGCAGATCGTCCGGCAGTTTCTTTGTACAGGTAACGGCGATGGCGCCGGGTCCGATATGGCACGCAACGCTCAGCGAGAGCGGTGCCATGAAAAGCTCGTTCTTCGGGAAGGCCTCGCGGACTTCCTGCTCCCAGACGGCCGCAGCCTCCAGGTCTTTGGTGTAAGCCATGTGGATCCAGGTATCCTCGGGATGATCCTCCATCCCGAACCTGTCCCTCAGGTCGCTGCGGATGGCGTCAAGCATGGTCGTCTTGGCCGCCTTCAGCGTCCTGCACTTTGAGAAGGCGTCCAGCTTCTCTCCCTGGATCTGCAGCACCGGGCGCAGCTTCAGAAGCGTTCCGAGCGCGGCGGCTGCCGGCGTGATGCGCCCTCCCTTTTTAAGGTATTTAAGCGTTTCGAGGGTGATGTAGATCGTCGAATCGAAGCGCGTGTCCTCGAGGTATTTGCGGATCTGGGCCGCGCTCCAGCCCCTGTCTGCCAGCTCCATGGCGTCCAGCACCGACCGGCGCTGCGTCACGGAGATGCGCTGGTTATTAACGACTTCTACTTTCCCGTCAAAATCCTCCGCCAGCATCAATGCTGTCGAGCAGGAGCTGGATAAACCGCTGGACATGGGAATATAGACCACTTCCTCGTAGTCCTCGAGGAGCCGGTTCCACGTATCAAGCGTATCCGGGACGGAGGGCATGGACGTGGAGATCTCCGCGTCGCTCTCCAGTTTCTGATAGAATTCTTCCTGTGTCAGGTTGATATCCTCAAAAAACAGCTCCCCGTTAATATAAAACGGCATCGGTATGACCGAAATGCCGAGCTGTTTGGCTTCTTTCTGCGTGATCCCGCTGTTACTGTCCGTACAGACTGCGATCCTGGGCATACTCAATTCCCCCTTGTATCATCAATGTCTGCTATGCCAGATAATTCCGCACATAATACAACGCATATGATAACATAAAACGATTCCCGCCGCAAGATACAAGAAAAAGGCTGCCGCGCACTGTATGCGCGGCAGCCCTGATGCTTCAGTACTGCTCTTTCCTGGCCTTATCTGATCAGGCTTTTCCGTTGGAGCCGAGGACCTCGGTGATCTTATGAGCAACGATATCCTTGACATACTTACGGCCGTCGCCGACGTACTGTCTGGGATCGAAATGATCCGGATGCTCCGCAAAGTGCTCGCGGATACCGGCGGTCATGCCGAGACGAAGATCGGAGTCGATGTTGATCTTGCAGACAGCGCCCTTGGCCGCCTCACGGAGCTGCTCTTCCGGAATGCCGATGGCATCCTTCAGCGCGCCGCCGTAGGTGTTGATGATCTTAACATATTCCTGCGGAACGGAAGAAGAACCGTGCAGAACGATCGGGAAGCCCGGGAGCCTTCTGGAAACTTCCGCAAGGATGTCCAGGCGAAGCTTCGGATTCTGGCCGGGTTTGAACTTGTAAGCGCCATGGCTGGTGCCGATCGCGATCGCAAGAGAGTCAACGCCGGTCCTCTTGACGAACTCTTCGACCTGGTCCGGATCCGTGTACTGTGCCTTGTCATCAGCGACCTTGACATCATCCTCAACGCCTGCCAGGGTGCCCAGCTCAGCCTCGACGACAACGCCGTGCTCATGCGCATACTCGGCGACCTTCTTGGACTCCGCAATGTTCTCCTCGAAGGAATGGCCGGAATAGTCGATCATGACGGAAGTAAATCCGCTGTCAACACAATCCTTGCAGGTCGCGAAATCCGCGCCGTGATCAAGGTGAAGAGCGATCGGGATATCGGAGGTCTCAACGGCTGCCTTTACAAGAGCGATAAGATAAGCGTTCTTCGCATACTTGCGGGCGCCTGCGGAAGCCTGCAGGATGACCGGGCTGCGCAGCTCGTCTGCAGCTTCAACGATCGCCTGAACGATCTCCATGTTATTGACGTTGAACGCGCCGACCGCGTAACCGCCTTTATAAGCCTTTTCGAACATCTCGGTAGTGGTAACTAATGCCATACTGTCCCATCCTTTCTATAAGAACGTTCTTATAATAGTAATGATTGCTTCGGAAGCGCGAGGCGCTTTCTATCCAGCATTATATACGATAAAACTGTATTTAGCAATACGGACCGGCTCATAAAAGTCATCCCTGTCCGCGCTTATTTTTTCCTGCGCCTCATGATCATAAGCACTCCCGTGATGGCGCCGGCAGCCAGGACGAGCGCGATCACCAGCGGAACGATGGGCGTCGTATCGCCGGTGGGGGTATTCGCGGAGCTGTTGGAGGAAGCCGCGCGCTCCTGCGCTTCGGCCAGCGCGGCCGAGTCTCCGGCAAGCCCGCTGCTCGGATTGCGCAGTCTCTTTTCCTCCGCGCTTCCCTCGATAAAGCTGTTTGTCAGGACGATCTCGTCCTTCATGTTTCCGGCCTTCAGCGTCGTGGAGGTCTTATTGAGCCTGTAGGAGTAGCCGAAGTCGCTGCCGACCCTGGTCCCGTCGCTCTTTACCTCATCAAAGTAGAGCGTGATCTTTTTGACCGATGCCAGGTTCACCGTTGTGCTCGCGGTCGCGGAGCTGGTGTTGACAAGGCGCAGCGGGACGATCTTTCTGGCCGTCTTTTCGTTTTTATCAAAGAAGATGCCCAGGTAGAAGGTCCGGTTGATCCTGATCGGCTGCCCCTTGTAGAGGACATCCTTCCGGAAGGAAAGCGTCGCCTTCCCGTCGCCGAAATCATCGCTCTCGGAGGTCTTGCTGCTGCTCTCGGTCTCCTGCTTCTTTTTCTGCAGGGTGATCGTCACAAGAGGAATGTCCTTGCCGGTGGCGCCCCGCGTGATCGTGACCGTCCCGGGGTCTACCGAGACGACCTTATAGTCTCCCGTATCATCGACCGCCGATGCGGACTTTCCGCTGACCCTTGCCACGCGGATCTGGATGTCGCGTTTGCCTGATTCATCACTGAAGCGCAGACTGTAGGGGTTCGCACTCTGCTTTGAGGAATTCCCGCCCATGGAGAAATAGAAAACGGTGGTCGTTGTGGAAGCTCCGTTCGAAAACAGACCGAGTGTGAACCTGTCGTTTGTCCTGAGCGGGTTCCCGTTTGCGTCAAGGGTCACGACCTTCACATTGAAGGGCGCGGTGTCCTTCACAAGGCCGAACTGGGTGCTGTCCATCTCCGCATAGATGTTTCTTGCCTGCACGGTCTCTGTAACGGCCGTCTCTTTCTTTGAGGTCTTGATCACGACCTTATAGCCTGTCGGGTCGTTGTTCTCCTTCCCGTTAAAGGTCGGATAATACTCTTCACTGCCGTCTGCTGCCTTATCTGCAGACGTAGTCGTAATAACATTTCCATAGGCGTCTGTCTCGGCAACGTAGTAGGTGCCGTCCGGCAGCCGGCTGAACGTTGCCGTCTTTCCCGTCAGCCCCTTCGTCAGCTTAAGCGTTACCACGTTGCTGACGCGGTTCGTCCTCGCCTCGTCGGAGAAGAGCGCCACGTAATACGTGACATCCGTCTTGGCATACAGCTGGTGCTCAGCGTCCGCCGTCCCGTCATAGACCGTCTTGCGGACCCGGATGGAGCTCGTCCCGGAGACCTTTTTGTTCCAGAAGGTAAGAACGCCGTTTTTCTCCGTATCATTGGCCGGCGCCACGGAAAGCTTTCCGTCCGCCCCCTTCTT